>JAIPGD010000061.1 GCA_021736305.1 Candidatus Izemoplasma sp. | reverse complement strand
TTTAGATATACTTGGTATAAATATGTCTACTGCGGTTGATTTATTCTTGAATCAAATTATTTTAAATAAAGGATTACCATTTAAAGTAAAATTACCAAGTAAAGATATTACAGTTAAAGAACAAGAGTTGGCTGAAGCATTATACTTAACTGCAGGTAAACCATACCCTAAGAAGTTAAAAAAAATTATCAACCTTTATGCACGTGGAGAAATTGATTATGATGTTGCGCTATATGCCATCAAAAAAACCTATGAGAAAGATAGACTGAAAGATATATCAGAAGATCTTTTAGAAGAATATGAAGCTGCTTATAAAAAACTAGCTGAGTAACAATATGTTTGGATCTATTATTCATCTTTGGATAACTAATCTTTTTTGATTGGATATCCTTTTTTATTTTGAATACATGCTAAATGCCAAAAAATCTAAATATTGGTAAATTACATCAGTTGAAACTATTTAGCATAGCATTATTTTTTCTCTGATTAATCTTGTTTACTTTACCATTTAATAATGATATAATAATTATATAAAAAATATTGCATTAAAGAGGTGATAATGTGAATGCAAGCATCATTCTCGATGCTTTCGCTGAAAGAGAACCTATTGTTAGAGATGAGATTCAAGATGTATTAAAGATTGAAAATATCAATACTTTAAATCAAATGGTTTCTTATTTGGTTTCTTTTGGCATATTAAAACGTTACGAAAATGGAGTATATTATGTTCCTAGTTCTACTAAGAAATTCTCGCATTTAAAACCATCACTTAAAGATGTTATAGATAAGAAGTATTTGCAAAAAAACCAAGGCATTAGAACAGGGTCGTATCTTTTATATAAGTATAAATTCACTTCCCAAGTTTCTTCATTTTATGAGATTTTATCAAACAATGTATCGATACATACAAGATCTAAACATTTATACGATGGGAAAGTGGTTGTGTCTCATCCGCCTTTTGAAATCAACAAAGATAATTTTCATATTTTAGAATTCTTAGAGCTTATTAAATATTTGGATTATAGTGATTACAATATAGAAAAATCAAAAAGTCAGTTACTATACATATTAAATAGTCTTGGGTTAAAAAAAGAAGAAATTATACATTATAGTGAGTATTATAAAGGTAAGAGATATGCTGGTTTTAGACGAACCGTACATAATATTTTAGTAAATCTATCCGTTTGATGTTCAAATGCATATAAATGATTAAATTTAAACAGCTATATTCGTTTTTTCGGATAAGCTATATTATATGTCAGAAGAGGTGTAATATGAAAAATTTAAATAAATTAACAAAAAACGAACTCATTAAAATATTGAAAACGATTCTTAAAGAACATCCTGAATATTTTTCTCTTATTAAGGAAACGAAAATTACATCAAAAAATCCAGATAAAGTCTTAAATGCCATTGAAAAAGAAGTAGCTAATCATACAGGAAGTGTATTGAAAGCATACCAAATTTACCAAGGCTATAAAACAACTGATTCCAAATCTAAATCATTCATGAGAATTGCTTATGAATTTTCAGGCTATTTATTTGAAGAAATTGATGCTTACGGTAGTGAAGCAATAGAAGAGTTAGTTGACATCACTTTAGAAGTATTTGAAGATGTTTGTTGTCTAGCTATTGAACATAAGGATGCAGCTATCATCAATTCTTTATATGAATCATTGCATTCATCTATTTATAATGATGATATTATAGAAGGGTTTCATGAAGTGATGAGCTATTGTGGCGGTTTTGAATTGCTAGATGATTGAAAGTCTCACTAAACAATTAGGATTACTTAGATAATGCTTCATGCATCAATTGAGAGTTAAAATTACAGCAGAATTAAGTTTCTGCTATTATTTTTAAAAGACTATGCAAAACGCCAAAATAATGAAATATTGGTAAAATGCATTGACATAATAACTGACGAAGTATATAATATAATTTAAGGTGGTGATTGGCATGTCAGATGACATAAAGTTAGATGTGTTTGAGAATAGTAAATATATTTTAAAAGAGGATTTAATTGATTATATAAAAAAATCTACTGATTATGAAAAAGACTCATCAATTAGATGGGTTATCCATGAACTTGTTAAATCAGGGGACATAACAAAAGTAGATTCCAAACACTACTACAAAGGTGTGCTTAAGAATTATTCGCCAAAGGTAGAAACCCAAAAAAAGAAATTATTGAAAGAATTAATAAGTAAGAAGTATCCTAAATTAGATATAGTAATTTATGAGACAAATATATTTAATGAATGGATAAATCATCAAATATCTCGAAATGTTATTTTTATTGAGGTCGAAAAGTATTACATGGAAGATGTTTTCACATATTTACGTGATCACATTACAAATAAAATCTTATTGAATCCAACAACTGAAGATTTTTATTTATATGCAGAAGACAATATAGTCATTGTTTCAAGTTTAATAAGCCGTGCTCCAATCAACAAAGAATCATATGAAATCAAAGTGGAGAAACTTATTGTTGACTTATTTTCTAATGATTTAGTGTCCAAGTTGTTTAGTCAATCAGAATATTCGGCTATTATTGATAATCTTTTTAGAACGTATAAGGTTAATATAAAAACCATTTATTCTTATGCGAAAAGAAGGAACTTAATTGATATCACGGAAAAGTTTGTAAAAAAATATGATCCTAGTGAGGTAACTAAATGATAGGTAAAAACTCATTTACAAAAGCGCACATAACCTCTATTAAGAAGACATACAAAAACTTAGATGAGTTTTTAATTGAGCGTATGATTTTTGCTTTTGGTCTATTAGAAAGTTTGGTAAGAGTTAATTTGCCTTTTGTATTTAAAGGTGGAACATCACTTGTATTATTACTGAATAAACCATATCGATTATCAACAGATATTGACATAGTAGTAGAACCACATATTGATCTTGAAGAGTATTTAAATGAAGCTTCTAAGATTTACCCTTTTATTCGTAAGGAAAAACAAGAACGAAGAGGTAAAAATAATATTACTAAAGAACATTATAGATTTTTCTATCAGTCACCTTCTAGTGAGCAAGAGATTCCAATATTACTAGATGTATTGTATGAAAATCATGGATATAAGAAAGTTCTATCCGTACCTATTAAAAACAGTTTTTTAGAACAAGAAGGTGAGTCATTGTTTGTGCAAGTTCCATCGATAGAATCCATTTTAGCTGATAAACTCACTGCTTTTGCGCCTAATACTACAGGTATTGAATATGAATACCATAATAAAGATGGTATATTAATTAGTAAGTATTTAGAAGTGATCAAGCAATTTCTAGATGTTGCGAAACTGTTAGAAGATGCCAAAGATTTTGATGTTATCAGTGCATCTTACTCGGAAATCGTCAAGCTAGAAATAGAATATCGAGGCATTGATATTACTGAAGAAATGGCCTTAATGGATACATTTAATATGTGTTTAACAATAGTTACACGAGGTGCTTTGTTTAAAGAAGACTATTCAAAACTTTTAAAAGGAATTCATAGTATTCAAAATCATGTATTTGGTGTTAAAGTAACTGGAGAAAGTGTTGTTGAGTATGCATGTAATATAATGCTTCTGACAGCTAAACTAATCAAAAAAACAAATGTCAACAAAATTGATGTTCCAAATCAACTAATACCTAAAGAATATAAAAACATTAATCGCCTAAAAAAAGTAAACACTGAATCTTACAATAAAGCAGTTTCAGCTTTAAAAATATTAGATATTATCTAAATGATCAAGCTTTATGGGTAAACAAATTAAAAAGTATTAATCATTTGATTTGGAGGTGAATCAAGATGAGTATTCAAGAAGAAGGATACATAAAAACAATTAAGGAACTAAGAGAAGAAAATAAGAAGTTAAGGCTTCTTGTTGATAAGTATAAAAAAATCATCGATCAACAGGGTTTGGTAGTTGATGATAGCCAAAATCAAATTTTTAATAGACCTAATCATATGAAAATAAAAATATTTTTGGATTATTTCAGAGGTCGAGAAGATTGCTATGCGATAAGGTTTGAAGGTAAAGAAAAGTCTGGATATGCTCCAAAATATAAATCTAAATATAGGTATTCATCGAATAAAAATAGGCAAGGCGTAAGTAAGATAGACCTATATGAGCCGGTTACAAAAGAAGTGGTTGAATTACATCTCAAAGGTAAGCAAACTGTTGGTCTGTATCCCATGCTTGATGATCAAAAAACCTTTTTTCTTGCAATTGATTTTGATAAGAAATGTTTTAAAGATGATGTAAAAGCATTTGCTAAAGTTGCAAAAGGTGAAGGGTTTTCACCATTGATTGAGATATCAAGGTCTGGAAAAGGAGCACATATTTGGTTTTTCTTTCAAAATAAGGTGCTAGCAAAAGAAGCTAGAACCTTGGGTAAAGTCTTATTATCCAAAACCATGCTAGAGCAACGATCTCTTTCTTTAGATTCATATGATAGAATGTTTCCTGCGCAAGATTTTATTGATGATAATCAGATAGGTAATCTTATTGCATTACCTTTAAACGGAAAAAGTGGTCAAAAAGGAACCACACTTTTTGTTGATGATAATTTCAAACCATTTGAAGATCAATATGGTCAATTGGTGCAAACTAAGAAAATAACAGAGGAAGAGCTTCGATTCTTTTTAGAACGAGCAAAACATTTCGAGTCATCTGAAGTTGTATCTAACAAAATGAAATCACTGGATATTCGCCCTTTGGATTTCTTAAACAAACTGAAACTAAAGGTTAGTAACGAGATCCAAATACCTAAATCTGCCCTTACACCACGTTCTGAGCAGTTTTTTATGAGATATTCTTCTATATTGAATCCTGAGTACTATAAGAAAAAGGCAATGCGGTATAGCACATACCAAACACCTAGAATCATAGAGTTGTTTAAAGAAGATAATGAGTCATTATATTTACCTAGAGGGCTGCTTGATAAAATCATTAATGAGTTAAAGACTGCTAATATTGATTATGATCTTATTGATGAACGACAATCAAAAACAATACCTAACCCAATTAAAATGAAAATTGATTTATATAATCATCAGAGGGTTCTTTTTAAAGATGTTATTAAATCTAATCAAGGGATTATTGTAGCACCTACTGGTTATGGTAAAACTGTGCTAGGTATAGCTTTAACTGCATACTTAAAAATGAATACTTTAGTTCTAACTAATCGAGTTAGTATTTGCAAACAGTGGAAAGCTCAAATTTCTGAATTCTCTATTACGCAGAACATAGGCATTTGCTATGGTGGAAAGTGTAACATAGGAAATAATATTGATGTGGCGACATTCCAATCTCTAAACAGTTACGACTCAATTGAAAAACTTAAAGATCATTATGGTTTAATATTGATTGATGAGGTTCATCATCTTGCTGCGTATACTTTTGAACAGGTTATTCGAACCTTTAGTGCAAAACACATTTATGGTTTAACCGCTACCCCTAAAAGAAGCGATGGATTAGAAACAATAACAGAGATGTTAATCGGTGATATAATTGCTGAAGGTACGCCAGTAAAAAATAATGTTCAAAAAGATTTGTATGTTCGGTTTATGGATACTCAGTTCACGTTTGAAGATGATATACATGATATGACAAATACCATCATGTATGATAAAAGTAGAAATAGAATTATCGTAGATGATATCTTACATAATGTTCAAGAAAATAAAACAATTTTAGTATTATCAGAACGTGTTGAGCATATTAACATATTAAAAGAACACCTTAGTCCTAAGGTAAAAAATCTATTTGTTTTACATGGAAAACTATCTCAAAAAGAGAAAAATAATATATTCGAAACAATCAAGAATATGGATGATCCATTTGTTATATTAGCAACAGGCAAGTATATAGGTGAAGGTTTCGATGATGACAGATTGGATACATTATTAATAACGATGCCATTCAAGTGGAAAGGGACACTAGCACAGTATGTAGGCAGGTTAAATAGACAAAGAAAAGATAAAAAAGAAGTATCAGTTTACGATTATGTTGATATCCAATCTCGGATATATTCGAATATGTTTTTAAAAAGACAACGAGGTTACAAATCTTTAGGGTTCGACTTAGTAAGTGAACTTGAAACAAAGCAGTACTTTTATAATATTGATACCTATGAAGAAAAACTTATTGATGATCTAAAATCAGCTACTGATTCCATTATTTTTATGATAAGAAATAGTCATACTGGAAAACTTAACAAACTTGTCGGTAACACCAAATTAGAGATTAAAGAAATCAAACATGATCTAAACTTAATTATTGTTGACGAATATATCGTATGGTATGGCTCTATAAATCCGTTTACTTATTCATCTATTCAAGAAGACAGCATAATGCGAATAGAAAATAAGGCGTTAGCTAATAAGTTAATTCAATCAGTATAAATTTAAGATAAAACAGGATTTTAGCAAATAGTTGCTAAAATCCTGTTTTCCACTTAGGGGTATTATATTTAGAAGTTGTCGATAAATACAAATCTAAGGTGGTATCATTGTTATTGTCATCTAATATTTCTTTAAGAAAGGCAATGCTTCTTTTCTTAGGTTTAATAACTTTGATTGCATGATTCATGATTTTCTGATCGTAGCCGTTCAAGAATGAACTGATATATTGATTGAAACTTTCTAAATTAATATTATTGATAGATTCAAAATGCTCTAAGATATCGATACATTCAATATGTTTCATAATATCATCATTAATTTCAGAATGAATTCTAATAAATTTGGTATTTTGAATTGTTCTCTTTTTTTCTTCAATATTATTTACATAGTAAGTATAATTTGATGGTTTCTTTGAAGTTAGTTTTAACCGGTAATATAATGATTCACCAACCGCAAAACCTAATCCATGATGTGGCAACATAAATTTCTTTATATGTTTGTGTGTTAGCGGAATCTGCTTTCCATCTTTATATTCTGGATTATAGTAAAGCCCTTTAGCTACTTTAATTAGTCGCTTGTTTTTAACCATTCTAGATAATACTTGATAATAGTTCTGTTCATTAAATAAGGGATGGAAATGATCATTATAGATTTTGCTTGCATCATAGATGACCCCTTTTTCAATCATTTGATAAGTTCCTGTAATTAAGTCTGACTCTTTCATCTTGCACCTCTTTCCTTAATATTTTATCATGAGATATTCCTAATATAATAATCTTTTTTCACAAAAAATAAGACAATTGCTAATTAATAAATAAAAATGTATTTTCATATCAAATTTGACGATATGGAGCCTTTACTTTGAACAGTCGGTTTGACTGAAACCCTTCACTTTGAACAGTCGGTTTTATGTAGTTTCTATACACCTTCATTAAATAAATTTATTGGTAAAGATAAATTTATATCATGTTTTATTATCAAAGAGTAAAAAACATGTGAACTTGACACTATTAAAAGTATTTCTATCATGAACTTGACACTTTAAACCCTTCGTTCACAACTGTCGGTTTCATGTATTTTTCACTGCAACCTTTGACATATTTGACGTCTTTGTTACGATAAAAAAAGTGAAAAAAGTACTTGACTTTTCCACTTATTTTAAGTTCCAC
>JAIPGD010000007.1 GCA_021736305.1 Candidatus Izemoplasma sp. | reverse complement strand
AACTTATTTGTTAGAAGTTTCTTCACCGGGCGCTGAAAGAGAATTGCGTTCAGAAGCAGCTATTAAACATGCAATTAATCACTTAGTTCATGTTGATACTTTTAATCAAAGTTTAGAAGGCGATTTAATAAATTTTGATGGTGATAGCTTAACTATGTTAGTTAATAATAAAAAAATAAAATTAAATTATCTAGATGTTAATTCAATTAGATTAGCTATAGATTTTAGGAGAAAAAAATGATTAGTAAAGAATTTTTTAAAGCGTTAGATAGTTTAGCGATGGAAAGAAATATATCTAAAGAAGAGATATTAGATGTATTTGGTAAGGGTTTATTAAATGCTTATAAAAAAGCATATGATGGCAAAACCAATGCTGAAGTAGTTTTCAACGAAGAAAAGGCTGAGATTGATTTAGTTTCTAAATCTTTAGTGGTTTCTGAAGTTGATTCTACTAGTGAACCAGGTGAGCAGATTTCCTTAGAAGAAGCAAAAGAAATTAAAAAAACAGCAAAAGTTGGAGATGTTATTAAACAGAAGATTACTCCGAAGAACTTTGGCCGTTTAGCCGCTTCAAGTGCTAAACAAATGTTGACTCAAGGTTTAAAACAATTAGAAAGAGATAAAAATTATGAGTTTTTCTTTGAACGCACAGGAGAAATGGTTATTGCTGAAGTAATAAAAATCAAGAATGATTTTGCTACTTTGTATTTAGGTCACGATACGGAAACTTCGATTCCTACAAGAGACTTATTAAGTTCTGACTTAGTTGTAGGTAGCAAAGTTAATGTATATATTACTAAAGTTGAAAAAACAACTAAAGGTCCTAAGGTTTTTGTTTCAAGAACCGATCGGAATTTGGTTATTCGTTTAATGGAAAACGAGATTCCAGAATTATCTGAGGGTGTTATAGAGATTTTTGGTTTAGCAAGAGACCCTGGAGATAGATGTAAAGTATGTGTTCAAACAAATGATCCTAATGTTGATCCTGTTGGAGCTTGTTTAGGACGTAGTGGAATGCGTATAAAAAATGTTATTGATAGTTTGAATGGTGAAAAAATTGATATTTATAAATATAGTGAAAACCCAGAAGAACTTATTTCCAATAGTCTTCAACCCGCAAGAACAATCGCAGTTAAATATGATGAAAGAGAAAAATCTGCTTTAGTTGTTGTCCCTGATGATCAATTATCATTGGCGATTGGAAAACGGGGTCAAAACGCTAGGTTAGCAGTTCAATCTTCTGGTTGGAAAATTGATATTAAAGCTGAATCTGAAGCATTGAGTCAAGATATAGATTTCTAGGTGATAAAGATGGAAAAAATTAGGAAAATACCAATGAGAAAGTGTGTTATAACAAATGAAAGATTCCCAAAAAAGGATTTAATGAGAGTCGTTAGAACTCCTGAAGGTAATGTTATTTATGATAAAACTGGCAAGGCTAATGGCCGAGGCGTATACCTTTCAAAATCTATAACAGTTATTGAAAAAGCTAAGAAAATGAATGCTTTGTCAAGACATTTAAACACTGAAATTCCTAATGAAATATATATAGAATTAATCAAAGCGATAGAACATGAAAACTAAGATTTTATCTATCCTTGGACTGTGTAAAAGAGCAAATAGACTTGTTAGTGGAGAAGGTTTTGCTTTAGAAAAAATAAAGAGTAATAAAGCAAAACTCGTTTTTTTAGCAAGTGACGCTGGCGTTAATACAACAAAAAGAATTAAAGATAAATCAAGTTTTTACAATGTTTTCGTTATTGATAGTTTTTCGACAGATGAACTAAGTAAGGCTATTGGAAAAAATAACCGAAAGGTTATTGTGGTTACCGATAGTGGTTTTGCTAAAAAAATAATGAATTTATTATAAGTTAAGAAAGAGGTGGCTATATGTCAAAACATATAACGAAAAAAAATAAAAATCAAAAAGTTACGAAAAAGTCATCACCTAAAGTGATTTATTATCGCGATGGACTGACAGTGAGTGAGTTTGCTGAGCAAGCTAAAAAACCAGTCTCTGATGTAATAAAAAAATTGATGTTCTTAAAAGTTATGGCTTCTAAAAATCAAGCATTAAATCGTGAAAATGCTGAACTTTTAGCAATGGAATATAATATGGATTTTAAAGATGAAGTTGTTACTGATGTGACTAGATTTGAAGAAATGAAAGAAAAAGATAATCCTGAAGATTTAGTTCCAAGACCAGCTGTAGTTACCATAATGGGCCACGTTGATCACGGAAAAACAACATTATTAGATACAATTAGACATACTCGAGTTGTATCTACAGAAGCTGGAGGAATAACTCAGCATATTGGTGCTTATCAAGTTGAAAAAAATGGTAAGAAAATCACTTTTATTGATACTCCAGGACATGCTGCATTTACAGAAATGCGAGCTAGAGGAGCTAGAATTACTGATATAGTTGTTTTAGTAGTGGCTGCTGATGATGGAGTTATGCCACAAACAAGAGAAGCAATTGATCATGCTAAAGCGTCAAAATGTGATATTATTGTTGCCGTAAATAAAATGGATGTACCCGGTGCTAATCCAGACCGTGTAAAACAACAATTAGGAGATTTAGGTTTATTACCAGATGATTGGGGCGGCGAGGTTCCATTTGTTGAAATATCTGCTCTTAAAAATGAAGGTATCGATGATTTATTAGAAACAATTCAAGTTGTTTCAGAAATGAAAGAATTAAAAGCTAATCCAAATAGAGAAGCTTATGGAACAGTTATCGAAGCAAGATTAGATAAAGGTAGAGGACCAGTAGCGACTATTTTAGTGAATAACGGCACTTTAAGTGTTCAAGATTATTTTGCTGTTGGATCTACTTATGGAAAAGTTAGAGCTATGACAAATGATTTAGGCGAACAAGTTAAACAAGCCTTTCCTGGTCAAGCAGTGGAAATTATTGGATTAGATGATGTTCCTGAAGCAGGAGATCCTTTTAGAGTGTTTTCTGATGAAAAAACTGTAAAAGATATTGCGAGCGAAAGAAAAGATCGTTTATTTAATAAAGAACATAGTGCAAAAGAAACCGTATCACTTGAAGATTTCTTTAGTAAAGTTAGTGAAGAAAAGAAAGAATTAGCTTTAATAATTAAAGCTGATGTTCAAGGTTCAATCGAAGCTTTTAAAGGAGCCATTAACAAGATTGAAGTTGAAGGAATTCAAATTGAAATTGTTGGAACTGGTGTTGGAGCAATAACTGATGGAGATATTCTTTTGGCCGAAGCTTCAAATGCAATTATTATCGGATTTGGTGTAGGTGTTCCTGCATCAGTAAGGGGTATTGCAAAAGAAAAAGGCGTTGAAATCAGAACATATAGAGTGATTTATGAAGCGCTTGATGATATTGAAGCAGCAATGAAAGGATTACTCGATCCAGTTTTTGAAGAAAAAATTATTGGCGAACTAGATGTTAGAGAAACATATAGCGTTTCTAAAGTAGGGACAATTGCTGGATGTATGGTTACTAATGGCGTTGTGAAAAGAAACGGACTTGCTAAGATTGTAAGAAATGGTAAAATTATTTATGAAGGAAAAATTGGAACTTTAAAAAGATTCTCTGATGATGTGAAAGAAGTTAGACAAGGATTTGAATGCGGTGTTACAATAGAAAATTATAACGACATAAAAGTAGGAGATACTATCGAAGTTTCAACAATGAAAGAGGTAGACTAATGGGCAATGTAAGGCATTTAGAAACCGATGTGCAAAGAGTCTTAAGTGACATTTTACAGAATGAAATAAAAGATAATCTAGGCTTTATTACTATAACAGAAGTAAAAATTACTAATGAGTTATCTTATATGTATGCATATTACACAATTTATGGTAACGAAAACGTGATTGAAAATACTAAAAAAGCTTTAGAAAGAGCAAATGGATATATTAAAAATCAAATTGCAAAGCGTGTAAAAATGCGTAAAGTTCCAGAATTGGTTTTCAAATATGATAAATCGTATGAGACTGGTAAACGAGTTGATGATATTATTAGAAAAATAAAGTAAACTCTAGCTTTGCTAGAGTTTTATTTTATTGATAGGAATTTATGAATTTGGTATAATTATAGACAATGAATGAAAAAATAAAAGAAAAACTAAATAATCTACCAAATAAACCTGGAACTTATCAAATGCTTGATAAAAAAGATAGGATTATTTATGTTGGTAAAGCAAAGAACTTAAAAAAAAGAATAAGTTCTTATTTTGTTGGGGCTCATGATGATAAAACAACAAGACTAATAACTAATATTGAAGATTTTTCTTTTGTTATAACGAAAACAGAAAAAGAAGCATTTTTATTAGAATTATCACAAATTAAAAAATATATGCCTAAATACAATATTCAATTGACAGATAATAAAACTTATCCATATATCGAAGTAACAGATGATGAACATCCGATTATTAGAGTAACTAGGAATGTAAACAAAAACAAACGAAATGTATTCGGTCCATATCCAAATGCAAGTTACGCTAATGAAGTAGTTAGATTATTAGATTCTATTTTTCCATTTAGAAAATGTTCTAAGTTCCCTAAAAAGGTGTGTTTGTATTATCATATTAATCAATGTCTTGGACCTTGTGAATATGAAGTAGATAAAAAAACATATCAAACATTGATAAAAAAAGTACGTAGTTTTTTGTCAGGTAATACAAAAACATTTATCGATAAATTTAAATTAAAAATGCAAGACCATTCTGAAAAACTTGAGTTTGAAAAAGCAAAAGAATACAAGGATCTAATTACTGCAATTGAAAAAACTACTGAAAAACAACAAGTCATCTTTGCGGATAATAAAAATCGCGATATCATAAATTTTGTTAGTTATGATAATTATATTTCAATCAATATTCTATTTATGCGTCAAGGTAGAGTATTATTTTCTAAATCAAAAATATTTGCATATTATGGGAGCAAAGAAGAAATCTTATTAACTTACTTAGCGCAATTTTATGAACAACAGCCTTTACCAGATGAAATCTTGTTGCCAAAGGGATATGATTACGAATTATATCCTGAAGTTTTTGAAAATATAATATTTATACCTAAGCGAGGAAAAAAGACGAAACTATTAGATATTGCATATGAAAACGCTAAAGATCATTTGAATAATAATTTATCAGCATATTTAAATAAAGAAAATAAAACAATTTATGCGTTAAATGAATTAGAAAAATTATTAGGTTTACAAACAATAAAAAGAATTGATGCATTTGATAACTCAAATATTTCAGGACAGAATTTGGTTTCAGCCATGGTTGTATTTGTTAATGGATTGCCAGATAAAAACGAATATCGTAAATATCGAATTAAAACTGTGGATACTAATGATGATTATCATATAATGAAAGAAGTTATATACAGACGTTATTTTGCTGTTTTAAGAGATGATTTAGAAAAACCCGACTTAATTATTGTTGATGGTGGATTAGCTCAACAACGTGCTGCAAAATCTGTTGTGGATGAGTTAAATCTAAATATTAGCGTTATTGGATTAAAGAAAAATAATCGACATAAAACTGAAGCAATAATTACGGATTCAGGAAAAGAAATTAAACTTGATAAACATTCAAATTTATATTCACTATTATATAAAATTCAAGAAGAAGTTCATCGGTTCGCAATTAGTTATCAAAGAAATATAGCTAGTAAACAAATTTATGCTTCAATTTTAGATACGATACCTAAGGTAGGTAAAGTAACAAAGAATAAGCTATTAAAAAAATATAAGAATTTAGAAAATATTAAAAACGCACCTAGAGAAGAGTTAAAGTCAATGCAAATTCAGGAAGCAGCAATTGATAATATATATTTGGCTTTAAGTAATTATAATTTTAATAAGAAAGATGATATTAAATGACAGAAAATATAAACGGAAGCATTTATAAAGTAATTGAAAATAAACGGGTAATCGCTATAAACGGGCCTAAGAGATTAAAGTATTACTATATGAGTAAAGGTATGTTTAATAAATTTATGGATTATTTTAATAAGAATATCTATGTCTTTTTAAAGGTGAGTGAGCATTACCGGTTTTATAAAGGAGTTCGGGTACAAAATGTTATCAGTATTGATAAAGTATTGTCACCAAATAAAAACAAACCAAAGATATTTTATGATATATCTATGATTAAAACTGAAATAAAGAAATTAGTTAACCAAAAACGTAACCGCTTATTTATGGATTTTGAAATGTCAATGCCACCTTATCATCATTATGAGAATTTTATTTCTGAGATTATTCAAGTCGGATTTGTGTTAACTGATGAATATGGGAATGAAATAAAAAAATATAGTAGTTTTATAAGACCAAAATTATTTCCTAGATTGTCAAAAAGGACTCTGCGATTTTTGGATTTAAATCAAAAAAATGTAGATGGTGGATCTGATTATTACAATCTATATAGTTTATTGAAAAAAATTAATCAAGAATATGAACCAATCATTTATGTATGGGGCAAAAATGACAAGTTTGAATTAGCTAAGCTAAATAAAATTCATAATCTTGAAAATTTTCTTAATGATATGCAATTTGTTGATCTTCTAAGTCTACATAAAACATATTTTCGGTTGAAAAATGATTTGGGTTTATTTAATGCTTATAATATTTATGCAAACGGACAAAGCATAAACAATCAAAAACATGATGCCTTAGAAGATGCTGAAGTAACAAAGGAAGTTTTTTACGGTTTTAAAGATGTTTGTAATCATAAATTAAAAGTTGATATTTCATAAAAAAAAGATGAATTGAAAAAATTCATCTTTTTTATCTATAAAATCATTACTACTGGCATAATCATTGGTTCTCGATTAGTTTCTTTTTTAATATAATTTTTTAAAGATCTTGTAATATCATTTTTAATACCATTGATATTTAGTTTACTATGATTAGGGTCGAGATATTTTTTAGCAGCTTCAATCACTAATTTTTGCATATCTTTAATCATTTTTTTATTATCTCTAACGAAAATAAACCCTTTAGAGATAATATTTGGTGTACAGATAACTTTATATTTTATCTGACTAATGGTTAAAACAACTGATAATAGACCATCTTCAGATAATTCTCTTCTATCTTTAAGTACAAGTGTTCCTACTTCACCAATGCTTTCGCTATCAACATAAACATCACCAGTTTTTACTTTATCCTTCATATAAGCTTTATTAGCCTGTAATGCTAATACATCCCCGTTATTAAGGATAAAAGTATTCTCTTTTTTAACACCAGTATCAATTGCGAGTTTTTGGTGGGCTTTTAACATTCTATGTTCCCCATGAATTGGTGCAAAATATTTAGGTTTCATTAATTTTAACATAAGTTTTAATTCGCCTTGTCCACCGTGACCAGAAGAATGCACATCAGCAAAAGGTGATTGTGTAATAACATTAGCTCCATTTTTTTGTAAAAGATTGATAGTTCTATTAACGCTCTCTAAATTACCTGGGATAGGTGAAGAAGAAAGAATAACTGTATCTCCTGGCATTAAACTTATTTGTCTGTGAGTTTTGTTTGCAATTCTTGTTAATGCCGCAAATGGTTCTCCTTGAGACCCAGTTGAAATAATTGTTAAGTTTTTCTGTTTTAAAGCCGAGCGATTTCTAGTGTCAATAAATGTACCTTTAGGAGCTTTTATGTATCCTAGTTCATATCCAACATCAATATTTCTTACCATAGATCGTCCAAAAACTGCAATTTTACGGTTTGAAGCTAGACTTGCTTCGATGATTTGTTGAATTCTATGGATATTAGAAGCGAAAGTAGCGATAATTACTCTACCTTCAATATCTTCAAACATTTCGCGGATGTTCTCAGAAACAACTTTTTCTGAAGTTGTAAAATCTTCTAGTTCGGCATTTGTAGAATCACTTAAAAGGCACAAAACGCCTTCTTGTCCTATTTCAGCCATTTTATGATAATCCGAATCTTTCCCAGTTGGTGAAAAATCAAATTTAAAATCACCTGTATGAACTACATTTCCAACAGGTGTTTTAACTCTAAGTCCAAAAGTATCTGGGATTGAGTGGTTTGTCCTAAAGAAGTCAACTTCTAACTTGTTGAATTTTAGAACATCTCCATCGGTGAACTTTTTCAAGTTAACTGGAAAACTTACTTTTTCTTCCAATTTAACTTGAATAAGACCATAACTTAATCCGGAAGCATAAATCACAGGTATATTTACTTGTTGAACTAAAAAAGGAATACCTCCAATATGGTCTTCATGTCCATGTGAGATTATTAAAGCTTTAATTTTTTCTTGGTTTTCTATGAGATATGTGTAGTCTGGAATGACGTAATCGATTCCTAAAAGATATTCATCAGGGAATAAAATGCCTGAATCAACAATAATCAATTCATCTTCGTATTGTATAACGTACATATTTTTGCCTACTTCACCAAGACCACCCAAGGCAAAAACACCTATCTCCTTATTTAAATTTATTTTTGTATTCATAATATATCCTTTCAGTTTAATATTAACATTAATATTATAAAGGTTATTACCACAATTTGCAATTATTTGCTTTCGTTATTAACTTTTCTAGTTTACTATTAAATGGTATAATATTTATTAAGGAGCAAAGCATGATCGCAAGGGTTTTGGTTGATGTTAAAGCAAAAAAAGTTGATAAAATGTATGATTACCTAATTCCCGATAAATATTTAGGTTTATTAAAAGTGGGGTCAAGAGTTGTCGTGCCTTTTAATCATCGTCAAGTCATGGGGTATTGTTTAGAAATATCCACTAAATCAGAATATAAAGATAAACTAAAATCAATATCTAGAATCTTTGATATTGAACCATATCTAAATGAAGAATTAATTTCACTAGCAAAAGATTTAAGCTATGAAACAGGATATTTATTATTATCTGTATTAGAAACTATATTACCTGCAGCTTTAAAAGTAATGTACAAACCCAAAATAAAATTATTAGATAAGGCAAATTTAAATAAAAAACTAGTTGATTTATTTAAAGAAGAAACAGAAGTTTTACTTGATAATATTGATGAGAAATTATTAGATGTTATTTTAGAAGAAATCAAAAAAAATCATCTTAAACAAGTTTATGAAATTAAAAAACGAAACAAACCAATAACAAAAAGATATGCAAAATTATTAGTTGAGTCAAAAACTGAATTAACTGATAAGCAAACACTTGTTTTTAACTACTTAAACAAACGAAAAACTAAATCTGATATTATAAATATAATAATTCATAAATTAAATATTACTGTATCTGTACTTAAAACAATGGAGAAACATGGATATATTAAAATTTATGAAAAAGAAGTATATCGAGATGTTAGTACATATTTCAAAGGTGAAAACAAAATAATTGAATTAAATCCTGAACAAAAACTAGCTTTGGATAAAATAAGAAATAACTATGGAAAAAGCAATACAATGTTATTGCACGGTGTGACTGGTTCAGGTAAAACTGAAATATATATAAAAGCAATAGAGGAAGTTATCGAAAAGAACCAATCGGTAATTTTATTAGTTCCAGAAATTTCATTAACTCCAATGATGATAAGCCGATTTAAATCTAAGTTTAGAGATAATGTAGCTACTATACATTCAGGTTTATCAAGTATGGAGAAGTATGATGAATGGCGCAGAATTATAAGAGGTGAAGCGAAGATTGTAATTGGAGCAAGGAGCGCATGTTTCGCTCCGTTAAAGAATATTGGTTTGATGATTGTTGATGAATCACATGAAACGAGTTATAAACAAAACGAAAATTTACCATATTATGCGATAGATATATTAAAACGCAGAGCGAAAAACCACGATTCGTTGTTGATTTTAGGATCAGCTACACCTAATATTGAATCTTATGCAAGAGTTTCGAGAAATCATTATGAGTTAATTAGTCTGAAAGCTCGTGCTTTGAATTCGAAAATGCCAGAAATTAAAGTTGTAAATATGTTGGAAGAATTTAAATCTGGTAATAAGAAAGATATGTCTCAAGCTCTAATTGATGGCATTCAAAAAAGATTAGATAAAGACGAACAAGTTATCCTGCTTATTAATCGAAGAGGTTATGCTAATTTTATGATTTGCAGAGAATGTGGACATGTTTATAAATGTAAAAATTGTGATATATCTTTGACTTACCATAAACATTCAAACTCTTTAAAATGCCATTATTGTTCTTACGAATTAGCAATTCCAAAACAGTGCGAGCAATGTGGTTCAGAGAATTTAGAGTTTATGGGGAGTGGCACACAAAAAATTCAAGATGAGTTAACTGAAACATTCCCTGACGCTAGTATATTTAGAATGGACACTGATACAACAAGAAAGAAGTATGCACATGAAAAACTTTTACATAGTTTTCAAGAAAGCGGAGATATATTAATCGGCACACAAATGATAGCGAAAGGATTAGATTTTCCGCGAGTAACTTTAGTTGGAATAATTCAAGCTGACGGAAATTTGTTTGTCCCGGATTTTCGAGCTCCTGAAAAAACATTTCAATTAATAATGCAAGTATCAGGGCGTTCAGGAAGACGAGACGAATTAGGAGAAGTTATTATCCAAGCATATAACCCCGATCATTATGCTATTCGCTACGCCTATGAAAATGATTATATAGGGTTTTATGAACACGAAATGAGATTGCGGAGAATCGCGAGATATGCGCCTTTTTACTTTTTAATAGAATTAACAATTACTGGCGCATCAATTAATAAAGTAATGATTTATGGCATTAATATTGTGAAAGAAATTAGAAGGGAATTAAATGAAACATCAATTATATTAGGGCCTTCTTCAGAAGTTAGAAAAATTAAGAATAGATTTTCTACAACTATTTTAGTTAAGTATAAAGAAGAACCAAATATTATTGAGATAGTTAGAGAAGTCTTAAAAAAATATGAAAATCGAGATGTTTTAATAAGAGTTGACAGATTTCCAGGAGTAGGGTAGGTGATTATATGAAAATATGTTTTATGGGAAGCATGGATTTTGCTGTTGAAATTCTCAACGGTTTACATAATAAATATGGCGTGGATTTAGTTGTTACACAACCTGATAAGCCATTTGGAAGAAAACAAAAACTAAAAGGTACACCTGTAAAAAAGAGAGCTAAAGAATTGAAATTAGAAGTTTATCAGCCTAAATCAATTAAGAGAAATTACGAACAGATTATTGAATCAGATTTTGATTTTATTATAGTTGCTGCTTATGGTCAAATTATCCCTGAGATTGTTTTAAGCCATTCTAAATATAGAGCAATTAATGTGCACGCATCACTTTTGCCTAAATACAGAGGGGGATCACCAATGCATAGAGCGATTATTAATGGTGATGAATATAGCGGGGTTACTATAATGTACATGGCTAAAAAAATGGATGCAGGTCCAATACTTTCTCAAGAAAAAGTAAAAATCGAAAATGATGATAATGTTAAAACATTAGAAAATAAATTAGCAATAACTGGAAAAAAGTTATTGTTAAAAACTATGGATGATATATTAAACGGTATTGTTAAACCTAAAAAACAGAATACTAATGAAGTTAGTTTTGCATATAATATTAAATCTGAAGAAAAACTGTTGGATTTTACTAATAACGCAAAATCTGTTTATAACAAGATTAGAGGTTTATATCCTTGGCCAGTAGCTGAAATAGTTGTAGAAGGTAAAAAAATAAAAGTTTTTAAAGCTATTTACAATGATTTTAATTCTAACAATTCACCAGGAACAGTTTATAAAATTGATAAATCCGGAATACATGTTCAGTGTTTATCAGGAACAATTATTCTTGAAGAATTACAATTACAAGGCAAAAAACGTATGGATGCAAACGCATTTATGAATGGGCTTGGGAAGCAATATTTTTATTTAGGCAAAATCATATAAATGTTTCAATAAAGCCCTTTTTATGGTATAATATGTAATTAAATAAAATTGGAAAGGATTAGTCAAATTATGAATAGAGATAAGAATTTATTTTCTCGAGATGAGATGTTAGAAATGAATATCGAGAAGTTGAAATCGCGAGGTGTTAGTATTGACGAAATCGCTAAAATCGCTTATAAACAACAGTCTAAATGGAAAGAAGACATTTCTTATCAAGAGTGTGTAACTTCAGTTGAGAAAATTTTATCTTTACGTGATGTTTTCCATATTTTACAATTAGGTGCTGAAATAGATAGATTAACTGAAGAAGGTGCTTTTAAAGGACCTATTCAATCAATTCTTGCCTCAGATTTAGGTATGTTTGGGATTGATGAATTATTTGGTATTGAATTAGCGGGTTTGTATGGAACAATTGGTAAGACTAATTTTGGTGATATTGATGTTAACAAGCCTGGTATTGTAAATGACTTAAATGAAAAAGGAAAAGGCGACAAGGAAGAGTGTCATACATTTTTAGACGATATAGTTGGCGCAGTAGCGGCTGCAGCTTCTACTAGAGTTGCACAAATAGAAAATGAAAATGAAGCTAGAAAAGATCCTAGTATTATAGAAGAACCTCAATTATTTTAAATTAAATTTATTAAGATAAGTGAAAGGAGGAGAAAAATGGATGATCGTCAAAAGACTTTAGATGAGTTTTTTAGAAACAATAAAAACTCAAAAAATAAAAAATCAAAGTCGCGCAACTCTAAAGAGATTGATGATTATTTTAATAATGTCTCCTCAAAGAAATCAAAAAAATCTTTTTCAGATAAAATAGTGGAATTTTTTAGGATGATCTCTTTTAAAAATAAATTTGATGAAAGCAAAGTTTCGTCAAATAAAAAACGGACAGAAATCATGAAAAGTTCAGCTACAGCAAGACGATGGCATGAAATTAAAGATTTTTTTACTAAAAGATTTAGCTTTGAAGCCGGTGTTGATATTCTCGATGATACAAGTGTTTTATATCGAAAAAATCTTGTAATTAGGAATATAATTATAATTACCAATATTGTTTTCTTATTATTTACTTTAATTGGATCTGAAGGTCTAGATAGAAACGTTAATTTGATTGTAACATTTATTATTGGGCTAATAATGTTTATTACTGCACGTTCAATTCGAAAAATTGTTAGAGAGAAACCAACGACCTTGCAAAAGCAACAAATGGCAGAATATGTCTCGGGTATATACATATTAATGATGGCAATTGCAGTATATATTAAACTTCGTTTAACTTTAGGTGATAGCCTTGAAGGTGGATTCTTCTCAATTACTCAAGCAGGATATTCACTTATATATTTCGCCTTAGTTGTTATAGCCCTGTATCAAGATCCAAAACTCCTAAATGTTGTGTTTAAAGTCTCTATTGTAGCTATGACTATAATTCATGTAGTTATAATGTATCCTATTTATGAGCATGCGGGAGATTTTGTGGAGTTATGGAATTATATTAAAGGTCCAATACTGACTGATATTTTCCTACGGACTTTAATTTTAGCTGTGTTTATGATTGGTCTCTATTCTACTGTTAAAATTTCTGAGGATATTAATAAAAAACGTAAACAAGAGTTAGTAAAACGTAGAGCAATGGAAAAGGATTTTAAAGCAGTTGTTTCTGATGTGTTTGATGTTATTTCGGTTTATAAACAACGCGGAGAAGATTTAGTTGAAAAAGAATTTGCTAATTCAGCTAAAAGAGTCGCTAAATTAGCAGGGGAATTAGGCAGTTATTTAGGTTACTCTTCTAAATTATGTCAAGAAATTTATGAGTTTTCTACTATTCATATTGATAAACGCGATATTTTAAACGTGGATGAATATAATAATAAAGAGAGATTAAACGAATCTGATTATAAAGTTATACGCGAAAAAACAATTATCGGATCAGTCATAATTAAACGTCTTCAGTTAGATAAAAAAGGTGAAGATATAGTTAGAGCACATTTTGAGAAAACCGTTAGTAAAGACTTTATTAAAGAAATGAATAGTATACAAAATAACCGCGAATCACAAGTTATTTTGTTGTGCCACATATATGATATTTTAAGACAAGAAAGAAATTACAAACGTAAACTAAATCATAAAAGAGCAATTGATTTAATTCGTTTAGAATTCAATGATTACTTTGATCCTCAAATCATCGATAGATTTATAAAATATGAGGATGATTTTGAATCAGCTTATTATGAATTACTAGAAGAATAGGAGAAAAATATGTATAGATATTTTACATCTGAATCTGTGACTGAAGGTCACCCTGATAAAATTTGTGATCAGATTTCTGATGCAATTTTAGATGCAATTTTAGAAAAAGATAAAAATGCTCGAGTAGCTTGCGAAACATTAGTTTCGACTGGGTTAGTATTAGTAGCTGGTGAAGTTACAACTGATACATACGTAGACATTCAAAGGATCGTTAGAGATACAGTTTCAGAAATTGGATATGATAGAGGTAAATACGGTTTTGATGCTGAAAATTTGGCTGTGTTGGTTTGTATAAACGAACAATCTCCTGATATTGCGATTGGAGTTAACGAGACTGATGAAAAAGAACAAGGAGCTGGTGATCAAGGGATGATGTTTGGTTATGCGACCAATCAAACTTCTGTTTTTATGCCAATAACTCATCATTATGCAAATGAATTGGCTAGAAGATTAGCATATGTGCGTAAAAATGATATTTTAGAATATCTTAGGCCTGACGGTAAAACTCAAGTAACGGCTAAATTTAGTGAATCAGGTGAATTTGAATATTTTACAGATATATTAATATCAACACAACACGCTCCAGAGATTACCCAAGAGAATGTAAGAAAAGATTTGCTAAAATATGTTATAAAAGAAATAATTCCTGATAAATATTTGAAATCTGATACAAGAATTCATATAAATCCAACCGGAAGATTTGTAATTGGCGGTCCCTCAGGAGATTCTGGTTTAACTGGGAGAAAAATTATAGTTGATACATATGGTGGAAGAGCACATCACGGCGGTGGTGCTTTTAGTGGAAAAGACCCTTCAAAAGTTGATCGTTCTGTAGCCTATGCTTTGAGGTATATAGCTAAGAATATTGTGGCTGCTGGGCTAGCAGATGAAATTGAAATTCAAGCATCTTATGCAATAGGAGAAGCAAAACCTGTTAGTATTGGAGTGGATAGTTTTAATACAAGTAAGATTCCAGAAGAAAAAATAATTAAAATTATTGAAAAACATTTTGATTTAAGACCAAAAGCAATAACTGATTATCTTAAATTAAGGGATGTTAAATACAAACCAGTTGCTAGTTATGGCCATTTTGGTAGAGATGATTTAGATTTACCGTGGGAAAAACTTGATATGGCAGATAAATTAAAAGTTTACTTAAAAAAGGAAGTGGTATAAATGTATACCTATAGTTTAAATATATTATTTGAACTCATAATTCTTTTATTAATTCTAATTTTATTAATTGCTATTGCATCAATTTTTATAATTAGACATTTAAGAAAAGAATATAAAAAAGTTTTTCGTATTCAATCTCGTTTTGATATTGAACTTAGGAAAATGGTAAATATAATGCATAAATTTCTACAGATAAAAGAATTAGAACAGTATCATAAATTAGTTATAAAAAAATTATCTCATGATGAAAAACGTGAACTTATACAAATAATTGAGAAAGCGTATGCTAATATTGATTTAGATAAAGAAGAGAATGCTTATGTAATTGAAACATTCTCAAGATTAGAAGAAATTAGAAGAAATCGAGATAGTAAAGTTATCGTATACAACGATAAATTGGCATTATTTCCTTTTAATATCTATGCAAAAATTTTAAAATATGATAAGTACAAAGTTTATACAACAAAATAAAAACGCACTCAATTATTTGAGTGCATTTTTTTTAGAAATAATAATTAGGAAAGGTGAATTAACTTTGTTTAGCATATCGATTTTAAAGACATCGAGTTCACTATCAATATTGCTTGTAAAATCAATTAATTTATTCTTTTCTTCAGGATTATGATGATAGACTTCGAGGATAACGAGCGCTTTATCATTTAATATTTTTAATACTTTTTTAAGAGAATCTAGAGTTGATGAAGCAGAGGTAGTTATAGACTTATTTCCATTTGGAAGATATCCTAAATTATATACAACAACATCTAACTTATCTGTTATATATTTATCGATATTTATATGGTTATCAAATATAAATTCAACATTGTCATAGTTTTTGGTTAAAGTTTGTGTATTTTTAATAGCTGTTTCTTGAATATCAAATGCGTAAACTTTTTTGCTTATTGAAGCTAAGAACAAAGTATCTTTGCCATTTCCGCAAGTCATATCAACAGCGTTATCAATTTTTCCAAAACTTTTTATGATTTGTTTGTACAAATCAGTCAGATAAATCATCTAATATCAACCTCTTCTTTATTAAGTAGTTTACACGGGTTGTTCCATAAACACCGATAATTATTAAAATCCCACCAATAACATGATAAATACCTAAATTCTCTTGCAAAAAGAAATAACCAGCTAATACAGAAACGATTGTTGCTATATTTGCATATATACTTGAAACATGAGCTGGCAATTTACTTAGTGTATAATTAACTAGAAAAAAGGCGAGTATTGATGCAAGTACGCCTAAATATAAGATTGGAAATATAACTTCTGTTCTTAATAAATTATCAAAATATCTTTCTATTTGATTATTTCTCAATAATTGAATAACGTATATTGAATTAAAAGATATCATTCCTAAAAACATCATAAAATACGTGGTTTCATGTGGCTTATGGGATTTTGAAGCACTTCGAGAAGCGATGTTATATAATGAAGCGGTAATAACTGCGAAAAGCAAAAGTAAAAAACCAAAAATGTCAGTTTGAAAATCTAGGTTTGGTTTAAATAACTGGATAACAACAACACCTAGAAATCCAACTAATATAAATAAAACTTGAATGAGCCTTGGTTTTTCTTTTAAAATGATAGAGCCAAAAATAGTTACAAATATTGGTATAAGTGCAATCATTAAACCCGCTTCAGCACTAGTTGTTCTTTCTAATCCATAAGTTTCAAAAATAAAATATAGTACAGGTTGAAATATTGCTACTATTAATATTGGCAAACTATCTTTAAATTTAATTTTTATTTTTACTATTTTAGTTAAACGTAAGATTTCAAAAACAATAAAGGCAACTAAGAATCGATAAGCAATAACACCCATAGGAGATATACTTCTTAATAGTATTTTTGAAAACATAAAAGAAAAACCGAAAATTATACTAAATGCAATTCCAGAAATATGTGCATACTTATTCATTCTTGTTCTCCTTATATAAATCGCCTTGATAAAAATTTTCTTTTCGCATTAATTTATCTATTTCATTACTAACAATAAATTTTTTTAGTGTCCAAGAGGGGGTTATGAGTAATGCTTTTGGAGGGTCACCGGTTATCCTATGAATGATGATATTCTCTCGTAAATTACGTAATTGTAAAGTTGTTATTTTAACATATTCTTCTAATGATAAAATATGAAATTTATTTTTTGCATAAAAGTTTTCTAAAGTAGTATTTTTTAAAATATAAAGCATATGGATTTTAAGTCCTTGAATGTCTAATTTATTTAGATAGTTAATGGTGTTTAGCATATCAGAATCAGTTTCGTAAGGGAGACCATTTATTATATGAACAACTACATCAATATTTCTTTTTCTTAATTCATTCACTGCATTAGTAAATGTTTCTAAATCATGACCTCGATTAATGAGCTTTAAAGTATCTGATTTTATTGATTGTAGTCCTAATTCGATAGTTAAATCTGTAATTTGATTGATTTCAGATAATAAATCATAGATTTTTGGGCTAAAACAATCAGGTCTTGTCCCAATATTTAAACCTATGATATCTTTATCTAAACTTAAAGCTTCATAATATAATTTTTTTAATTTTTCAATCGGTCCATAGGTATTGGTGTTAGCTTGAAAATAAGCGATATATTTTCCATTTTTCCATTTTTTATTCATTAAAGCTTTTATATTGAAAAATTGCTCTTTTAATGAATTTTCTTTTTTACCAGCAAAATCCCCTGAACCTTTTTCCGAACAAAAAATACAACCTTCATATGAAAAAACACCATCGCGATTAGGACAACTAAAATCACCATTAAGTGCTATTTTCATTATTTTGGTTTTGTATTTAGCTTTATAGTAATTGTTTAGAGTATTATAGTGCTTTTCGTTTGTAAAATAATTCATAAAATCACCATAAAAATTATATCATAAACTAATAATTTATGAAATATTTATGATATTTTCCATTATTGAATAATATATCTTGAAACATATGTCTATATTGTTTATAATTATTAAGAAGGTGATGCTATGTATAATATAATTCGTGAAAGTATTTTTAATCCTAAGGGAATAATTAAATATCATAATAAAAAAGGTTGGTTTGTTTTCTTATATTTATTTATAATGATTTTTTTATTGTCATTAGGGTCAATTGTTGTTTTAATAGCTTATGAAAATCCAACTTTAAATGAATCTAGTACAGGTTGTGTTATTAACTCAGGGGAATTTGTTTGTTCAAATGAAGGTGAAATTGAAACTGATATTGATTTATATGGAATACCTGTTTATTTCTTGGGTGAAAATCAAGATGTAAATAATGTTCCTTTGGACGAAACAGGAGCGGCAATTGCTATAAAAGATAATTATGCTTATTATGTATTAAGTAATTTTCGTTCTACTGGTTTTGATATTTCTGAATACAATACGTTTTCCGAGTTGAGTAAGTTTTTACGAACTCCAATTTTAATAGGTGGAATCGTTTTTGCTTTTTTACAAAATTTAGTAATTATGTTATTTATAATTTTGGTTTCTACCTTACCTTTCTTAAGGTTTAGAAAAGAAATACGTTATCGAAAAATCTTCAAAATGGTTACTTTTGCTGCTACACCAATAGCAATCTTATTAACAATTTATAACTTATTACATTTTCACATGATTATATTCTTCGTTTTGATGTTTATAGCTTATCGTTCTGTATTTACATTACAAAAAGAATTGTATTATCGTTCGGTTATTAAAGATAGGTATCGTGAAAATCAAAAAAAGAATTCTGAAGATGAGTCTAATGAAGAAGATGATAATATTATTGATCAAGAAGAAGACGAAGATAAATAGATTATATATTTAAATTGTATATTTTATGATTTATGATATAATATCACTAAATACAAGGAAATAGAAAGAGTAAAGCAGTAGTTATTTTTTAGAGAGTTAGTGGCTGGTGTAAACTAACAAATAATCTGTTTGAATTAGTCTATGGAGTAGGTTTTGCGAAGCACGTAAGTAAAACACGCTTACCGGCGTTATGGATTGAGAGCTGGATTATTCCAGAACTAAGGTGGTACCGCGATTACAATCGTCCTTTTATAGGGCGATTTTTTATTTAGAAAGGAGCAAATATAATGAGTGAGTTTATTCCTAGTTTTGAACATGAAAAAATCGAGAAAAAATGGCAAGACATTTGGTATAACAACAAATATTTTGAAGCTGAGGATTTTTCAAAGAAAAATAAATACTATAGTTTAGTAGAATTTCCTTATCCAAGTGGAGTAGGAATGCATATTGGCCACATTAGAGCGTATTTATCTTTAGAAGTAATTTCGAGAAAAAGAAGGATGGAAGGATATAATGTATTGTATCCGATTGGCTTTGATGCTTTTGGTTTGCCAACAGAAAATTACGCAATTCAAACACAAATACACCCAAGAAAAATTACTGATGATAATATTAAGATTTTTAAAAAACAATTAAAATCTGCAGGAATTTCATTTGATTTTTCTCGAATCGTTGATACAACAGACCCAAAGTATTATCGTTGGACCCAATGGATTTTCTTAAAGCTATATGAACACAATTTAGTTTTTAAAGATAAAGCATATGTAAATTATTGTCCAAGTTGTCAAGTGATTTTATCAAATGAAGAATCACAAGGCGGGAAATGTGACCGCTGTGGATCTGAAGTAGTACAAATGGAAAAAGATGTTTGGTTTTTAAAAATCACGAATTATGCTAATAGTTTATTAGAGGGTTTAGATGATTTAGAATCAAATGCAAGAATAAAATCCGAACAGGAAAAATGGATAGGTAGATCAGTTGGAGCTAACTTACATTTTCCGATAAAAGATAGTGATAAGACTTTGGAAGTGTTTACTACAAGACCAGATACAATCTATGGAGCAACTTTTATGGTGATTGCCCCAGAACATCCATATATCGAAGAATTTAAATCAAGAATCATAAATTTTGATAAAATTAGAGATTATCAAGAGCAAGCAAAACTTAAAACTGAATTTGAAAGAGTAGAACTTGCAAAAGATAAAACCGGTGTTAGAGTTGAAGGCTTAACAGCAATTAATCCAATTAGTAAGACTGAGATTCCAATTTTTATTTCAGATTATGTAATGATTACTTATGGTACGGGAGCAATTATGGCGGTTCCGGCTCATGACACAAGAGATTATGAGTTTGCTAAGAAGTATGATTTAGATATTATAGAAGTTATTAAAGGCGGAAATATTGAAGAAGAAGCATATGTGAATACTGATTCTGGTGAACTAATTAATTCTCCATTAATTAATGGATTAAATGTCGAAAAAGCAATTAAAAAAATAACTGAAGTTATTGAAAAAGAAAATATTGGTAAAAAAGCAACGCAGTTTAGAATGAAGGATTGGGCATTTAACCGACAAAGGTATTGGGGAGAACCAATTCCAATTATCTATTGTAATCAATGCGGAATCGTTCCAGTTCCTTATGAGGATTTGCCAGTAGAATTACCTTATATAGAAAAATTCAATCCTTCAAGTACAGGAGAATCCCCGCTAGCAAACATTGAGGAATTTGTTAATTGTAAATGTCCTAAATGTGGTAAGGATGCTAAAAGAGAAACAGATACAATGCCGCAATGGGCAGGATCAAGTTGGTATTTTTTAAGATACATGGATCCTAACAACAATAATGAAATTGCAAGTAAAGAAAAATTAGATTATTGGGGTAAAGTAGATTGGTATAATGGTGGAATGGAACATGTTACTAGACATCTAATTTACTCGCGTTTTTGGAATCAGTTTTTATATGATATAGGTGTAGTTCCTAATAAAGAGCCATATAAAAAACGAACAGCTCAAGGGATGATACTTGGTTCTGATAATGAAAAAATGTCGAAATCAAGAGGGAATGTTGTAAACCCTATGGAGATTATTGATGAATATGGCGCTGATACTTTAAGGACATTTGTACTATTTTTAAGCGATTATGAAATGAGTACACCATGGAATGAAGATGGTGTTAAAGGTGCAAGAAGATTTTTAGATAAAATCTGGAGAATGTTTCCTAAAGTTAATACTAAAAGCACTTATTCAAAATCTTTAGAAAGAGATATTCATTTAACTATTAAAGGTGTTGATGAGGATATTGAAAATATAAAATTTAACACAGCTATTGCTAAGATGATGGAATTAGTTAATTTATATAATAAGGAATCAGAGATTACAAGAGCGGATTATGAAGTGCTTTTAAAAATACTGAATCCAATAGCTCCCCATATGGCCGAGGAATTATGGCAAAAACTTGGTAATAAAGAATTATTGGTTTTTGAACCATATCCAAGTTATGATGAGAAGAAACTTATTAGAGAAGAAATTGAACTTGTGTTAAGTATTAATGGTAAGGTTAGAGATAAAGTAACAGTAGAGAATAATTTGTCAAAAGAAAAATTAAAAGAAATTGCTTTTGATAGTGAAAAGATTCAAGGTTATATTGAAGGTAAAAATGTTATTAAAACAATTGTAGTTCCGAACAAATTAGTAAACATAGTTGTAAAATAGTCTAAGCAATCAATTGATTGCTTTTTCTTTTTAAAGAAAAACATTAAATTAAAAGTATTATTTATATGGGTCATAGAATGATTGAAAGAGTAGTTAGAAGTCCTAGTAGTAATACTGTAAAAGCAATAGATGAGATTTGTAATCGATGTTTAGGAGATAATTTAAAGGTTAATCATAATAATGTATTGTATTGTGAAGATTGTTATAACTATCAAACAGTAACTAGCAATCATTATTTAAAAAGAAAACCAAGGTCTAGAATTAAAAGAAAACATAAATTAAACTTAAAATTTAATTTATCAAAATTACAAGTCTTAGGCGAAAACTTTATTTACAATTGTTATAACTTGAAAGAATCAGGATTTTTACACGCAGTGTGTGGGGCAGGAAAAACTGAAATGTGTTTGAAAACAATATATCAAGCACTATGTAATAATGAATCAATTTGTTTTATTATTCCTCGAGTTGAAATAATTAAACAAGTTTATAAAAGGTTTATAGAATATTTTCCCAAAACTAGTATATGTTGTTTATATCAAAATCAAGAATTTGTTGAAAGCGCTGATATTTTCTTATCAACGCCTCATCAATTAATAAAATTCTATGAAGAATTTGATCTTATGATTATTGACGAAGTTGATGCTTATCCATTTGTAAACAACAAATTTTTAAGCCGTTTAATAAATAAATCTAGTAAGAATCTATCTACAAAGATATTCATTAGTGCAACATTGGGAGAATCCGAAGAAAAATTGATTAATACTAAAAAGGTGAAGTACTTTCTAATACCAAGTCGTTATCATAATTATGATTTAGTGATTCCCAAATTTGTTAAATATTCAAATGTTTTTTCTATCAAAATTATTACCCATATAATTAGTTATCAAAAATATAAAAAGAGACTAATGGTATTTGTTCCTAGTATTAGTCTTTTGAAGAAATTTCATAAGTATTTAAATGATAATAATATAAATTCTCGGATTATTTCGAGTAAGACTAAGTACAAAAAGTTAATATTAAAAGCTTATGAAAACGATGACTTCAATATTTTGTTAACAACTACTTTGTTAGAAAGAGGAATTACATTTAAAAAGTTAAATGTTTTTGTTATTGAATCTGATAATCGGATTTTTTCAAAAGAAGTTTTAGTGCAAATATCAGGAAGAGTTGGTAGAGATAGAAATTACCCAAAGGGAGAATTAATCTTTTTTTCTAGATTTAAAACAAAAGCAATGATTGAAGCGAAAAAAGTGTTAAAAAGAATGAATAAGGAGAAATTTGATGCTATGTAGATTGTGTAGTAGTTTCTATATTGAAGAAGAAAGTTTTGAAAACCTATTTAATTTTGATTCGATCTGTGAAAATTGTAAAATAAAATATGAACCTAAACTAAATTTTGAGATTATACCTATTGATTTAGGTGAAATTCACTATTATTATTTATATGAAAATATAAAATTGAACCTAAGTCAAAGTGATATCTTAGATAAGTATTTAGATATTATCTATAGAGAACTTATAAATCAAAAAAATAATTATGGTTTGGTTGTATTTTTAGATGATAATTTACTCAATAATATTATCGATTTAAAGATAATAAGTTCTAATTACACTAAGACTTTTTTGTTCTCTTTAGAGCGGAAGGAGTTATTATATCAAGATATATTTTAGTAAAATAGAGTCAGTTTATTTACTATTAGTTTTTGTAGTGGTATAATTAACTAAACAAATAAATATAAAGGAGTGGTTTTATGAAACTAGAAATTGTTGGCAAGTCAGGATTTGTTATTACTGATGCAATTCGAAACTACGTAGAAAAAAAGTTAGGGAAAATTGACAGACTCTTTAATGAGCAATTGGAGGCCACGGTAATATGTAAAGTTTATCGAGATGGCACCAAGGTAGAGGTTACAATACCGATTAAATTCTTAACTTTAAGAGCTGAAGTGAAAGACCGCGATTTATATGCTGCTATTGACAAGTCAGTTGATAAATTAGAAGCCCAATTAAGAAAAAATAAACATAAAATGAATCGTTCTCTTCAAGAGCGAGAAGGTTTAAAAAATACTTTCGCTGATGATTTGGATTTAGAAGAGTTAGAAAAAGAACTTATTGATCCTGTTAAAAAGAAAAAAATTAAATTAGAAATACTATCACTAGAAGAAGCAATGACACAAATGGATTTACTAGACCATGATTTCTTTATTTTCAAAAATGAAGACAATGAAACAAGCATTCTTTATCTAAGAGATGATGGGAAATACGGACTTATAGAAACTGAGTAATCGAGTGGCCAGTTTATGGCCACTTTTTTTTGTAGTTTAGACCGTAAATGATTGAATATTAGCCTATAAAATGGTATTATTAAAAGAGCATTAGAGGTGATATAATTGTTTAAATTATTTAATAGAAATAAAAAAGTCCTTAAAAGACTAGAAAAGCAAGCATTAGAAGTTTTAGCACTTGAGGAAGAATATAAAAGCCTTACAGATGAAGAGCTCCAAGCAAAAACAGATGAATTCAAAAAACGCTTAGAAACTGAGACAATGGATGAACTGTTAGTAGAAGCTTATGCAACTGTTAGAGAAGCATCTACTAGAGTGTTAAAAATGACACCATTTAAAGTACAGGTTATGGGAGCTATTTCAATCCACGAAGGTAATATCGCGGAGATGAAAACTGGTGAAGGTAAAACTTTAACAGCTGTTATGCCGGCATATTTAAATGCCTTAAGTGGCGATGGTGTACATATTGTTACGGTTAATGATTATTTGGCTGCACGTGAAGCTGAAGGTGAAATTGGGGAATTATTTAAATTCCTAGGTTTAACTGTAGGTTTAAACACACGTGAGATAAGTCCTGATGAAAAAAGAGAAGTATATAAGTCAGATGTTATTTATTCAACAAATAATGAATTAGGTTTTGATTATTTACGTGATCATATGGTTATATATAAAGAAAGAATTGTTCAAAGGAAACTTAATTTTGCGATTATTGATGAAATTGATTCAATTTTAATTGATGAAGCAAGAACGCCTTTAATTATTTCTGGTGGAGCTAAAAATACCGCTGATCTTTATAAACAAGCTAATTATTTTGTTATTAGATTAAAAGAAGATGATGATTACGAAATTGATATCAAAACAAAAAGTATTACTTTAACTGAAGAAGGCATTAAAAAGGCAGAAAAACATTTTAATTTAGAGAATTTATATGATGTTAATCATGTTGTTTTATTGCATCATATTAATAACGCATTAAAAGCAAACTTTATTATGCAAAAAGACATTGATTATGTAGTTCAAGGCGGTAAAGTTATTATAGTTGATGCTTTTACTGGTAGATTAATGCATGGTCGTCAGTTTTCAGAAGGCTTACACCAGGCTTTAGAAGCTAAAGAAGCAGTAGAAATCAAAAAGGAAACTTCTACTTTAGCAACTATTACCTTCCAAAATTTCTTTAGAATGTATTCTAAACTTTCTGGTATGACTGGTACTGCAAAAACAGAGGAAGAAGAATTTAGAGAAATATATAATATGGAAGTTGTGGAAATTCCAACTAATGAACCGGTTATAAGAATAGATGATAATGATTTGATTTTTGCTAGTATGGAAGCGAAATATCAAGCTTTAGCAAGAGAAATTACTAGAAGATATAAACTTGGACAACCACAACTAGTTGGTACTGTTTCTATTGAAAGTTCTGAGTTATTATCAAAACTTTTAAATAGAAATGGCGTAAAGCATGATGTTTTAAATGCAAAACAACATGAACGCGAAGCGGAAATCGTTGCTAATGCAGGTGAAAAACATTCAGTTACAATTGCTACGAATATGGCTGGTCGTGGTACTGATATCAAACTTGGAGAAGGTGTTAAAGAACTAGGCGGTTTAGCTGTTATTGGTACAGAAAGACATGAGTCTAGAAGAATTGATAATCAGTTAAGAGGACGATCTGGTCGACAAGGTGATCCCGGTTATTCACGTTTCTTTTTATCGGCTGATGATGATCTTTTAAGACGTTTTGGAGGAGACCGTTTTAAACGTATGATTGAAATGATAAACGGTAAAGGCGAAAATCAAAACGATCCTCTAGATTTTAAAATGTTTTCTAAAATGGTTTTAAGAGCACAAAGGCAAATTGAAGGAAATAACTATGATAGACGTAAAACTGTTTTACAATATGATGAAGTATTAAAAAAACAAAGAGATATTATTTATCAACAAAGAACAGATGTCTTATTTTTAGATTCGATTGAAGAACAAATTGACAAAATGGTATACATGACTTTAGATAGAATGGTTAATGCTCATACAAAAGATATAGATGAACTATATAAAATAATTAGTAATTACTTCGGAAAAGATAGTGTAGATAAAAAAATTCTTAAGACCGAAGAAAATAAATATCAATATTTAGTTGACGTATTTGAAAAGGATAAAGCGAGCAAAAAAGAAATAGCTGGAGAAAAAGCTTTTAATGATTTCTTAAAAGCTATCACCTTAAGAGTTGTAGATACTTATTGGGTTCAACACATTGATGCAATGAGTGAATTAAGACAAGCAGTAGCGTTACAAAGTTATGGACAAAATAATCCGTTTAGAGAGTTCCAAGAAGTAGGATTTGATATGTTTGAAACAATGATAACTAATATTCAAACCGATATCACTAGATATGTTTTAAGAGCTCAAGTTAGACAAAACACTGAAAGAGTACAGGTGGCTAAACCTGTAAGCACTCATTCTGGCAAAGAAGATGAAAGTAGGAAAAGAAAACCGGTAGTTAAAACAAAAACTGTGGGAAGAAACGATCCTTGCCCATGTGGAAGTGGGAAAAAATATAAACATTGTCACGGACGTAATGGCTAATGTTAAACTTAGATGAGTTAAAGAAAATTTCAGCTAGCTTTGAGACTGAAATTGATAAAATTAATCAAAGTATTGATATTGTAAAAACAAAAAAAGAATTAAAAGATCTGGAAGATTTAACTATTCGTCCGGATTTTTGGTCTGACAATGATAAAGCTCAAAAAATTATTTCAGAAATAAACGAATTAAAAGATTTAGTATCTGATTATAACCGTTTAATCGATATATACGAGACAATTGATTTATCAATTGAGTTATTAAATGAATCTGAAAAAGTAGATTTAAATGAGATTGAAAGACTAGTAAAAGAATTCGAAAGATTGTCGAAAACTTACACATTAAAATTATTGTTAAATGAAGAATATGACAAGTTCAACGCAATTATTGAATTCCATCCTGGTGCTGGTGGTACCGAGTCCCAGGATTGGGCTGAAATGTTATTTAGAATGTATAAACGATATGCTGATAAAAAAAGTTATGGTTTTAAAGTATTAGATTATCTAGATGGTGATGAAGCTGGTCTTAAGTCAGCTACTGTTTTAGTTTCTGGTAAATATGCTTATGGATATTTAAAAGCTGAATCAGGAGTTCATCGTTTAGTAAGGATATCTCCGTTTGATTCATCAGGAAGAAGACACACATCATTTGCTTCAGTTAAAGTTTATCCAGAAATAGATGATTCAATTGAAATAGATATTGACGAAAATGATTTACGAATAGATACTTATCGTTCAAGCGGTAAAGGTGGACAGGGAGTAAATACGACTGATTCAGCTATTAGAATTACTCATTTACCAACAAATATTGTTGTTACATGTCAAAACGAACGTTCTCAAATTCAAAATAGAGAGACAGCTTTAAAGGTGTTAAAAGGAAAATTATATAATTTAGAATTAGAAAAAAAGCATGAAGAAATTGCTAAATTTCATGATTCAAAGTTAAACGCTTTTGGGTCTCAAATTAGATCTTATGTTTTCCATCCATATACAATGGTTAAAGATCACAGAACAAATTTCGAGACTGGTAACGGTGATAAAGTATTAGATGGAGACTTAGATGATTTTATATTTGCTTATTTGGCGATGATGAAAAATGAACTATAAAGTCTTATCGATTGAAAAAAACAAGAATAAATATAAAGTAGTTATAGAAAAGGCAGGAGAAAAAATTAGCTTAACTGTTTCTGAAGATATTATTCTTGATTTCAGATTATTAAAAGATAAAGAATTAACAGAAAAAGAATACAAAAATTTAGTTGAAAGCATTAATCGTGATAAATATTATCAAAAGCTACTATATTACGCGAATTATAAACCAAGAACAGCCCATGAGGCAAAAAACTATTTAGATAAGTTTGATATAGATGAAAAAGCTAAACATTACTACCTTAATAAATTAGAAGAAATCCAATTATTGAATGATGATTTATATGTTAGAAATTACATTTATGAATATTCACATTATCGTTTAATTGGGCCCAAAAAAATCATCTATGAGTTAAGGCGAAAAGGTATAAGCCCAACATTAATTAACAAACATATAAATGATTATAAGGCAGATTTGATTTATCGTAACATAGTTAAATTAGTCGAAAAGAAAGCTAAGTCAATTAAATCAAAACCTTTTAAGAAAACAATTCAGTTAATTAAATCATATATAGTAAACAAGGGTTATGATTTTAATCTTGTTCAAACTGTAATTAATGATCAAATTGATTTAATTAATGAATTTGTTAATGAAGAAAAAGCATTAGATAAAGATATCGAAAAATATTACACTAAATACAAGAAATCAAAACAAAAATCATCTTTTAAAAATTATGTAGTTCCTAAACTTTTAAATAAAGGTTATCAATATGGAAAAATATTAAAGATTTTAGAAGGAGACAAGTATGGTGAAAATTGATGAATCAACTCTCTATCTATTTCATTCTGGAAAACTCCATCAAGCTTATAAGCATTTTGGAGCCCATATTGTAAAAGATAAATCTGGTAGCGTTAAGGGTGTTACTTTTACAACATATGCACCAAACGCTAAAATAGCGTCTGTTGTTGGCGAATTTAATAACTGGGACTCTAGAACTCACGTCATGAAAAAAATTGATGAATCTGGGGTTTATTCTTTATTTATAGAAGGTATTAACGAATGGGCAAGATATAAATATTGTTTTGTGACAAGTGACAATGATACAATATTTAAAGCCGATCCATATGCCTTTTTTTCTGACTATAGATCTGAAACAGCATCTAAAGTTTATGATTTAGATGGTTATGATTGGAACGATACAGATTACTTAAAAAACCGAAAAAACACTAACTTCTTAGAAACTAATATGGCTATATACGAACTACACTTAGGTTCTTGGAAGAAAAAACCAGATGGTAATTTTAATAAATATAATGAGTTAGTAGACCATTTAGTTCCTTATTTGAAGGATCATGGGTTTACTCATGTTGAAATCATGCCTTTAGCAGAACATCCATTAGATGAATCTTGGGGGTATCAGGCAACGGGATATTTTTCAGCTACCTCAAGATATGGTGTTCCAAAAGATTTGTGTTATTTAATTGATTCATTACACCAAGAAAATATTGGTGTAATATTGGATTGGGTTCCTTCGCATATTAGTAAAGATGACCATGGTTTGTATAAATATGATGGCAGTTTTTTATATGAATATGAGTCAGAAGATATTCGTGTTAATGAAATTTGGGGTACAATTAATCTGAATTTAGGAAAAGGAATTGTGCGAAGTTTTTTAATTTCTAATGCTAGATTTTGGATGGAATATTTTCATATAGATGGATTCAGAATTGATGCTGTATCAAACATTTTATATTATTTAGGGGATCAAACAAAAGGTGTAAATGAAGGTGCTTTGGAATTTTTGAAACAATTATCTTATTCAATTAAATCGAATGACAATTCTGTATTATTATTTGCAGAGGATTCTTCGACTTTTGCAAATTTAACAAAATCTGTTGATGAGGGTGGAGTTGGGTTTGATTTTAAGTGGAATATGGGTTGGATGAATGACAGTTTAAATTATTTCAGTAAGGATCCAATTTATCGCAAATATCATCACAACTTAATTAATTTTGCTATGGCATATCATTATTCTGAAAAGTTTATTTTGCCATTATCTCATGACGAAGTCGTTCATGGCAAACGTTCTCTTGTAGAAAAAATGCCCGGAGATTATTGGCAGAAATTTGCCAATTATAGAGCTTTACTAGGCTTTCAGTTTACACATCCCGGGAAAAAACTGATTTTTATGGGTGGCGAATTTGCCCATATGCATGAATGGAAAGATAAAGAAGAATTAGATTGGCACTTATATGAATATCCTATGCATCAAAAAGCAAACATTTTTGTTAAAGACTTGTTAAAGACATATAATGGAAATCCTTGCCTTTATGAATGTGATTATTATCCGGAAGGTTTTAAATGGATTGATAGTGATAATCTTAATCAAAGTATATTTTCTTATCTTCGTTATGATAAATCAGGAGGGTTTTGTGTTGTTGTACTTAACTTAACGCCAATGGTGTATGAAGATTATCTAATTGGTGTTCCTAAAAAAGGCTTATACAAAGAAATCTTAAATTCTGATTTATCTAAATATTCAGGTTCAAATATATATAATGAATTAATTCATTCAAGTAATCAAACATCACATGGCTATTTACAAGCAATTAAAATAAAAATTGCGCCTTTAGCTGTGCAGATATTTAAATTAGGGGAGTGAGTTGATGAAAAAGATTATTTCAATGATTCTAGTAGGGGGTAAAGGCACAAGATTAGGTGATATTACTAATGATAAAGCTAAACCTGCGGTTTCATATGGCGGGAAATATCGTTTAATTGATTTTACACTCAGTAACCTATCTAATAGTAATATCGATGTTTGCGGAATTATTACTCAATATGAACCTCAAGAATTGATAAATTATATTGGTAATGGTTCATCTTGGGATTTGGATTATGTAGATGGTGGAATACGCTTTTTAACTCCTTTTTTAAAAAAAGATAATGTTCTTTGGCAAAAAGGCACTGGACACGCTGTTAAACAGTTTTTTGATTTTATAAAAAATTATCAAGCAGAATATGTTTTGATTTTACCAGGGGATCATATTTATAAAATGGATTATTTACCAATGCTAAAAGAAATGGAAAAAGTTAATAGTGATATAACTATCGCTTCAAAAAAATTATCTGAAGATATAAATAGATTTGGTATTATTGAAACAGATGAAAATAACTTTGTGAAAAGTTTCAAAGAAAAACCTAATAATCCGACAAGTAATTTAGTGTCGATGGGAATTTATATATTTAAGACAAAAGTTTTAGAAGAACTATTATTCACTCAAGAAGATATGTATGACTTTGGGAATGATATTATCCCCCAAGCATTGAAAAACAATAAAAAGATATTAAATTATGAATTTAAAAGTTATTGGCGCGATGTTGGAACGATAGAATCCTTATATAACGCTAATATGGATTTGTTAAATGATAATAATTTTTTGGAATTAAATTCTTCTAAAAATTTACCTGTTTTCTCACGTTCGTTAAATCTTGAACCACATGTAATTTTAAATAATGGTGATGCAAAAAATTGTGTAATTGCTGATGGATGTCAAATCGATGGGGAAATAAACCATTCGGTTATTGCTTATAAGGTTATTGTTAAAAAAGGAAGTTCAATAAAAGATAGTTGTATACTTTCAAATGTAATTATAAATGAAAACGTTAAACTAGAAAAAACTATTGTTAATGAGAACGTTATTTTGCCTAAAAATTATGTGTCTGAAAACGAAAAAATTACTTTGATCACTGAAAATAACTTATATGAAGTAGGTGAGATAAATGAATGATTTATTTGTGATAATTGATGCAACAAATCACGGCAGTTTCTCTCATCTTACTAGACATAGAGTTCCTGGCGCTATGCCTTATGCGGCTAAGTTTCGTTTAATTGATTTCACTTTATCAAATTGTAAAAATTCAAAAATATTTAATGTGGCGATTTTCCCTTATGGTAATTATCGTTCTTTGTCAGATCAAATTGGTTCTGGAAGTCGCTGGGATTTAAATCGTAGAAGAGATGGGATATTTATTCTTCCTCCTAAAGTAATATCAAGTACATTTGATAATGAAGTTAGTTTTCAAAGAATGTATGAACATATTGAATATTTTAATCGTTCATCCCAAGAATATGCTATTGTTACTCCGGCTAATCTTATAATGAATTATGATTATAATCTTTTGCTAAACGACCATATTGACGCAAAGGTTGATATTAGCGCTGTTATTGCAGAGGACAACGAAAGACTTAAAACATATATTATAAAAAAAAGTAAATTACTCGAATTTATTAATCATTATGATCAAATTCAATTTCGTAATTTAACTGATGTTTTTGATTTTAGTACTAGTTTAATAAAACAAACTATTAAGATTAATGTACCATCATTTTTAATTAATTCAGCTAAAGATTTATTCCATGCAAATATGCAATTATTAGTTAAATCTGTTAGAGATACTGTTTTTAATGATGAACGTCCAATATTTTCTAAAGAGACTATGTCAGCAACAACTCGTTATGGGAAAGAAGCAAATATTAAAAATTCAATTGTGGCTTCTGGAGCAATAATTGATGGAGAGGTTATTAATTCAGTAATTGGCCGAAAAGCAAGAATAGAAAAAGGTGCTAAGGTAGTTAATTCAGTTATTATGAATCACGGTTTAGTAGAAGAAGGCGCTTTCGTTCAATATTCTATTTTAGATAAAGAAACTAAAGTATTAAAAGATTCTCAAGTTTTAGGTGATGTAGATAAACTTTTTGTATCTGAAAAAAAACAAATAGTTACTTCAGAAAAGAGTTTGTCAATTTTACAAGTTTCAGCTGAAGTTAATCCATTTATTAAAACTGGCGGTTTAGCAGATGTTGTAGGAGCGAACGCCGAAGAATATTCTAAGTTGGGTAATAAGTCTCAAGTAATATTGCCACTGTATCCTAAGATTAAAGATAAATATAAATTATTACTAAAACATATATGTGACAAAACAATTAATTTTGCAAATGAAGATTATAAAGCTGCACTTTATAGTTTGAGTAATACAAATACTGTATATTATTTTATTGAAACTTATCAATTCTTTGAAAGGGATAAATTGTATGGCTATGAAGATGATGGTTTGAGATTTGCTTTTTTTGCTTTAGCTGTGATTGAATTTTTAGAAAGCTTAGAAGCTTATCCAAGTATTATTCATATACATGATTGGCATGCAAGTTTAATTCCTTTATTATTGAAAGAAAAGGGAATTGATATAAAAACACTTTTGACTATTCATAATATTGAATATCAAGGTAAATTTAATAATGATTTAATTAATGTATTAAATTTACAAAATAGTTATAGTTTTATTCGACCTAATTATATAAATTTCTTAGAAACAGGCATCCATTTAGCTGATAAATTATCAACGGTATCCGAGACCTATAAAGATGAGTTAAGTTATGAGTTTTATTCAAAAAATCTTGTGGAAGCTATTAATAGAAGAAGCCGAGATTTTTATGGGATTTTAAATGGGATAGATAAAGAAATTAATCCAAAAAATGATTTAGAGATTAAAATGCCTTATGATTTAGTTAATGTATTTAAAGCTAAAGATGTTAATAAACTGGATTTACAAGAACGCTTAGGATTGACAATTGATAAAGATAAGTTTGTAATCGGTATGGTAACAAGAATTGTTGAACAAAAAGGTTTTGATATTATTATTCCTTCTATGGAAGAAGTTTTAAAAAACCAAGAAATTCAATTTGTCATTTTAGGCACTGGTGATGAAAAATATTTACAAGATATACAAGATTTAGCTAAAAAGTATCCTGACCAGGTAAGCGCTAATTTAACTTATGATGCAACAAACCCTAATTATATATATGCTGGGGCTGATTTGTTTTTAATGCCTTCTAGGTATGAGCCTTGTGGCTTAGGGCAAATGATTGCGTTAAAATATGGTACAGTTCCGTTAGTGAGACAAACAGGGGGATTGAATGATACCGTTGAACATTTTGATTTATCAAGTAAGCGAGGTAACGGATTTAAATTTTATAATTTTGATTCTCGTGATTTAGTTTTTCAAATTAAACATGCTTTTGCTATTTATATGGAAAGTTCACCGGATTGGAAACAACTAATTATAAATGCTATGAATTCAAGGTTTACTATAAGAGATTCTGCACAAAAATATATAGAACTATACGAAAAAATTATTCAAAATCAATAACTTCGAGGAGAGATGCGTTATGAAAAATGAAATTTTTACATCTGTAGAACAATTCAAAAAGACATTTAAAAATCGTTTAAGAAAAACGTTTTTTAAGAATATAAAAGATTCAACAATTAGAGAAAGATATCATGTATTAGGTATGTTAGTAAAAGAAGAATTAGCTGAAGCATGGATAGATTCTAAATTAGCAATAGAGAAGAACGAAGCAAAACAAGTCCACTATTTTTCAATGGAATTTTTGTTAGGGAGATTAATAACAAATAATCTTATTAGTTTAGGTATTAGAGATATTACTAAAGATGGTTTTGATGAGTTAGGCTTTGATTTAAACGAAGTTGAAAATTACGAATCAGATCCAGGTTTAGGAAATGGTGGGTTAGGTCGATTAGCGGCTTGCTTTTTAGATTCTTTAGCGGCCTTAAAGTATCCAGGATCAGGAAATTGTATTCGCTATCGTTATGGTCTATTTAAACAAACAATAAAAAATGGTTATCAAGAAGAAAGACCTGACAACTGGCTTAGCGATGGTTATGTTTGGGAAGTAAGAAAAACTGAAGAAGCTGAAAGTATACCGTTTTATGGAGAAGTAAGTTATAAAAACAATAAAATGACTTATATTCCTGATGAGTATATTAGAGCAGTTCCATATGACATTCCTATTATTGGAGATAATAATGAATTTGTTAATAAATTAAGAATTTGGAATGCAGAACCAGATAAAAGATATCCTGAAAATAAGTCTCCATTTGAATATGAAAGTGAATTAGAACAAATATCAGGTTTTTTATATCCTGATGATAGTAATCCTGAAGGAAAAACCTTACGTTTAAAACAACAATATTTCTTATCTGCAGCTGGACTTAAAAGTATTATAAGAAAACATAAAGAAAAATATGGAACATTAAAAAATTTCGCAGCTAAGAATGTAATTCATATTAATGATACTCATCCTGCGCTGTTGATTCCCGAATTAATTCGAATTCTTATAGATGAAGAAAAGTTTTCATGGGACAAAGCATGGGAAATTACATCTACAACTTTTGCATATACAAACCATACTATCCTGGCAGAAGCTTTGGAAAAATGGTCAATAGATATTATTAAACCGTTGTTACCTCGTATTTTTCAAATTGTTGAAGAGATAGATAGACGCTTTGTTGAAAAATTAGCAAGAGAAAATAAGGGAGTTGATTTAATAAACAAGTTAAGAGTTATTAATCATAATCAAGTAAGAATGGCTCATCTATGTATTATAAGTTCTTATTCGGTGAATGGCGTCGCAAAACTTCATACAAATATTTTGAAAAATATTGAAATGAAAGATTTTAACGAGCTTTATCCTGAAAAATTTGTTAATATAACTAATGGTATTACTCATAGAAGATGGTTATTACATTCAAATCCCGAATTAACTTCATTTATTGAAAAGCGAATTGGAGAAGGGTTTAAAACTAATCCTAGTGAATTGAATAAATTATTAGAATATAAAGATGATAAAAATTCACAATTAGAATTCTTAAAAATTAAGAAAATAAAAAAACAAGCATTAGCTAATAGAATTTATCAAGAACAGAAACTAGAAATAAATACTGATTCTATTTTTGATATTCAGGTAAAAAGACTTCATGAATACAAAAGACAGCTAATGAATGCTTTACATATTCTTTATGTATATAATCAATTAAAGACCTCATCAGAATTTAAAAACAATTATTATCCGCACACTTATATTTTTGGTGCAAAAGCCGCAGGTAGTTATCATTTTGCCAAAAAAATTATTAAACTAATAAATACTATAGCAAAAAAAGTTAATAATGACCCTGATACTAATGAATACTTGAAAGTAGTATTTGTTGAAAATTATAATGTAAGTTATGCCGAAATGATTATGCCGGCTTGTGATATTTCTGAACAGATATCTACAGCTTCTAAAGAAGCTAGCGGAACAGGAAATATGAAATTTATGATGAATGGAGCAATAACTTTAGGAACATTAGATGGAGCAAATGTTGAAATAAATGAGTTGGTTAGTAAAGAAGCAATTTATATCTTTGGTTTAAGTGCTGATGAAGTAAATGATCTAACAGTTAAACAAAACTACAATCCTAGAACACTATATGAAACTGATCCAATTATAAAGAAATTATTAGATCAATTAGTAAATGGATATTTTAAATCAGTTGAAAGAAATGAGTTTAGAGAAATTTTTGATAATTTAGTATATAAAGACCAATATTTTGTTTTAAAAGATTTTCATGAATATCGATTAGCAAATGAAGCTATAAATAAAGCGTATAAAAATCAATATGATTGGGCAAAAATTGCGATTGAGAATATCGCTAAAAGTGGAGTTTTTTCATCAGATAGATCAATCAAAGATTATGCTCGAAAAATTTGGAATATAAAAAAAATAAAGTAGGTGTTCTGAATGGAAAAATGGATTGATTTAACTGTTAAAATCAATCAGGATTATTTGCCTTATCCAGGAGATCATTCTTTGAAAATAGAATGGGATAAAACCATTGATAATAATGGATATAATTTATCAAAAATAAATTTAAATATGCATTTAGGTACTCACATTGATTTTAAGAAACATTGTCTTAATGTTTCAGATACCCCTAGTTTTCAAAGATTTATTGGGAAAGCTAATGTCTTAAAAATTAGCCCAATAAATAATGTAATCAAAACAATAGATATTATTAACTCATATAATAAATTATCGAACAAACAATCTATTATCATTTTTAATTTTGATCATGGAAAACACTTTAATACACCGAAATATTACCAGGTTCCAGTTTTTGAAATGAGCGTTTTAGATTTTCTTGTTAGTAATGATATTAAACTAATTTGTTCTGATTTACCAAGTTACGAATATGATAGCAAAGATAAATTACTTATGCATAAAGATCTTTTAAATAGTGATATTTATTTAATTGAAAATTTAACTAATTTGAATGCACTAAATAACTTAGTTTATTTTGTTGGTTTGCCACTAAAAATAGATGCTTTAGAAGCATCAATAGTTAGGGCTATTGCAAAAAATTTATAATTTAACTTGCAAATTTATGCCGCTTAATTTATAATATTATTGTTTTAAAAATATATGAACTTCAGGGCAGGGCGAAATTCCCTACCGGCGGTGATAGTCCGCGAGCGCAAGCTGATTGGGTGAAACTCCTAAACCGACAGTATAGTCTGGATGGAAGAAGTTACATCTTTCAACCTGAAGAATACCTTAAATTAGGTATTTTTTTTGGAGGAAAAAATGAAACGCAACAAGAGTTTAAAAAGATTAGTGGTTATCAGTTTATTAGGAACAATATCAGGGATATTGATGGTCCTTGAATTTCCGATTCCATGGTTAGCTCCAGATTTTTATGGGGTAGATTTCTCTGAGGTCCCTGTTTTAGTAGGAGCATTTAGTTATGGTCCGGTTGCAGGTATAATTATTGAGGGTTTAAAGATTATTGTTAAACTCGCAATTAAACCAACTAGTACTTTCTTGGTTGGTGAATTAGCAAACTTTTTAGTGGGATTAGCTTTTGTTGTTCCAGCTAGTATTATTTATGCACAAAAGAAAACTAAAAAGCGCGCAATTATTGGTTTAGCGGTTGGTGGTTTAACAATGGCTATTGTGGCTGCGTTATTAAATGCATTTGTTTTATTGCCAGTATTTGCTTTAATGATGGGAGCACATGTTGATGATTTTGTTGCTCTAGGAAATATGATTTTTCCTTTTATAACAAACGTATTTACATTTATGGTCTTTTCAGTTGTTCCATTTAATTTAGTTAAAGCTACATTAGTGAGTGTAATTGTTGTGATAATATATAAACGAATTTCACCACTGATAAAAGCAGAGGATAGTGATGATTTTGAAGAGGTTTCTTAGTTTATTAACAATTGGTTTATTTGTTTTTGTTGTTGGTTGTACTAATGGTAGTATTAGTACTACTAATGTGAATACTAACAATAATGATTATGTTTATTCTGATTATATTTATTATCAGATAGAAAATTTTGATGATCAATTAAATCGTCTTGAATCTGATTATTATATTTACTATTATTCAGAAGTTTGCTCAGCATGTATTGCAATTAAAAATGATGTTTTATCGACTATATCTAATTTAGAAGAAGATCATTTGTTTTTATTTGATATATCTCGTGATATTCAAGTAGAACCTAGTATTAATCTTAGATATACACCTACACTCGCTTATATTAGCGATAACCAATATGTTGAAAAATATGTTGGCGCTGATGATATATTAGAGATTTTAGACAATTTAAATTAAACAGAATGATAATCATTCTGTTTTTTTTTAGACAATTTTATGAAAATCTAATTTATTATTCATAATTCAATCATTTAATGATAGAATAAAAGTAATAAAAGAGAAAGTGTGATGTTAATGAAGACGATTAAAATTGATAAATATTTTAAAGGGATGATTGCTAATCGTGGATTAAGTGCGATTGAGACTGAAAATACTGTTTTTTCTTTTTTAGCCGCAGCTAACCATAGTTATAATGGAATTAGTTGTGATTTGTTAACGTCAAAGGATCATAAGTTAATACTGACAGCTGAAACTTCTCTTTTAAAATATGGATTATTGAATCTTGATATACAAAGTTTTGATTATGACGAATTGAAAAAACATAATTTAGTGGATAGAAAAAGTCAAAATTTAAGTGATTTCTTTTTTATACCGTTATTAAAAGATTTTTTAACAATTTGTAAAGCATATGAAAAAAATTGTTTTATACGTCTAAACCCAAGTATAAATCATAATGCTATCAATAATATGATAGAAGAAATTGAAGAATTTTATAGTATAAAAAACTGCTATTTTATTATTGAAAATAGAAAGCAAATCGATAAAATGATTGCGTATAATATTAGTGCTAATCATATTTTTTATGATATAAAAAGTATTAATCAGGATAACTATGAATATTGTAATAGGAATAAATTTAATGTTTATTTTGATAAAAGCTTAATTGATAAAGGTTTTATAAAAAAATTACATTTAATTGGATTAAAGACAATGACTGGGGTTGTAAATGACAAGTTTCAAGCTGAAAAACTTATCAAATTAGATCTTGATTTTATTTTCACAAATATCTTAGAATAAAATATTTGAATTTATTGTCTTTAATATTTATAATAAATTATACTTAGGGAGGTTTGTTTATGAACAAAACTATTGAAGATATACTAAATCGTAGAAGTATTCGGGCTTATTTAGACAAGCCCGTTCCTGAAGATGACTTAAAAACAATAGTTAAGGCTGGTATTTATGCTCCAAGTGCAAAAAATAGACAAGACTGGCATTTTACTGTTATAACCAATAAAGAAACAATTGATCAGTTAAGTGCAATGGCTGTTGTTGGCATGAAAAGAATTGGTTTGGAACCTAAGGAAGATGCTCATATTTTTTACCATGCTCCAGTTGTTATAATTATAAGTTCTAAAATTGCTGGTTTTTCAAGTGTTAACGTAGGCTGTGCAATTGAAAATATCGCTTTAGCAGCAAAGGCATTAGGATATGGTAGTTGTATTGTTGGTCAAACAAGATATATGTATCATAAAGCAAATAAAATTGATGTTGATAAATTAATTAAAATTCCTGAAGGATATGAACATGATGTTGCGATTTGTTTAGGTTATCCTAATGAAGAACCTGAAGCAAAACCAAGAAAAGAAAATATTGTTGATTACATCTTATAATGGAGACGATTATGTGGAAAAAAGAATATAAAAAATGGATTGATTATGAAAATTTAGATACAAGTTTAAGAGATGATTTGCTTGAGAAGAATGAATCAGAACTTGAAGAGATGTTCTACCAATCACTTAGTTTTGGTACTGGTGGAATGCGAGGGATTTTAGGACCAGGAATTAATCGTTTGAATATATATACGATTAGAAGAGCAAATGCTGGATTAGCTAAATATTTGCTAAATAACTTTGATAAGGAAGATTTAAAAAGAGGCGTCGTTATCGCTCATGATAATCGACATTTATCGAAAGATTTTGCTAAAGAATCAGCTAAAGTTTTGGGCGCTTTTGATATTAAATCATATTTGTTCACTGGTTTAAGACCAACGCCAGAACTTTCGTTTGCAGTTAGAGAATTAAATGCAATTGCTGGTATTGTTATTACTGCAAGTCATAATCCACCAAACTATAATGGATATAAAATATATGACCAATATGGTTGCCAATTTACCCCAAAATATGCAAATGAAATAATTGATTATGTTAATGAAATAAAAGATCTATTTAAAATTGAAACCAAAGAGATTTCTGATTTAGAAAAAAAAGATTTAATTGAATATATTGATAAAGAGATTGATGATTTATATATTAAAAGGTTAAAGACAATTCAGATTCATAAGGATATTTTAAAACCTTTAAAACTTGTATTTACGCCTTTACATGGAACTAGTGCAGAAATTGGTTTAAGATTATTAGAGGAAACTGGATACGATATTTATCCTGTCAAAGAACAAATGGTTCCTGACCCTAATTTCTCAACGGTCAAATCACCTAATCCCGAAGATGAATCATCATTTGATTTTGCGATTAATTTAGGAAGAGAAATAGACGCAGACATGTTAATTGCGACTGATCCTGACGCCGATAGGTTAGGGATAGCGGTTAAGGTAGATGGTAAATATAAATTGCTTAATGGAAACCAAACAGGAGCTTTGTTAATCTATTATCTTTTGAACGAAAAGAAAAAGTTCAATCTTCTTCCTAAAAAAGGAGTAGTTTTCAATACTATTGTAACTTCTGATTTGGGTGCTAAAATAGCAAGAACATTTGATATGGAAGTTATTTCTACACTAACTGGATTCAAATTCATTGGGGAACAAGCAAGATATCTTGAAGAAGATGAAAGAGAATTCGTTTTTGGTTACGAAGAATCTTATGGATATGTTGTAAAAGATTTTGTTAGAGATAAAGATTCTTTACAAGCAATGCTTTTAATATCTGAAGCAGCTAATTATTATCACAATAAAGAAGGAAAAACTTTATATGACAAGTTGATTGACATATATGAAGAGTTTGGTTATTATTTAGAGGGTTTAGAAAGTGTTAGATTAGAAGGAAAAGCAGGACA
>JAIPGD010000060.1 GCA_021736305.1 Candidatus Izemoplasma sp. | reverse complement strand
CTTCATCGTCGTTTAGAAGATTTCCTGCTGGATCAAGAGTATAAGTATTGTCGTCTTGATCTGTATAAATATCGTTATCTAATTCATAAATTAATTCTTCTTTGACATTTCTAATATCGTCATCTTCATCAAAATAATAAGCATCAACAGTTATAAAAGCTTCAGCGATATCTTCGTTATCATCTTCTAACGATTCATCATCATAAGTGTAACCAAGATAAAGAGCTAGTTCATTAGAAACTTTACCTAAATTATATTTATGTAATACATTATAAGCGTCTTCAACGCTTAAAAAGCGTATTTTAATTGCATTAATATCCTCGAAATAACTGTTAAGATAATATTGACCAACCTCGTTTTGAGTAATGTCATCGGTTTCCTTGATTTGGTCAATTGCGAATTTTTCTTTAGCAATTAATAATTTTGCATACTCATCTTCTTGACCATCATGATATCCAGATAAAATCATTGATCGAAGGTAGTTTTCTTCTAAATCATCAATTGTTTCTTGATCATATTCATCGATGATTTCTTGATCATTAGTTTGGAATTTTAACAATTGTATTTTTTCATTTATTTCTTCTTGAGTAATGTCGTCAAGATAAGAACTTAACAATTCGCTATCAACAAGTGTTAAAAGTTGATTAATTCCATTGTTTCGTTTCATTTCTTCATACAATTCTTGTTTGGTTATTGTATAGACAACATCACCATTTTCATCCACTTTTTCGTAAACAACTTCTTTTGAATCTTCAACTGTAGGAATTCTGGTGTTTCCTACTAACAATCCAAGAATGATTGCTCCACCTGCAATTGCAATAATTACAGTAAAAATGATAATGACTTTCTTTGTTAACAGGCTTTTCATATTCACTCACTCCTTATTAATTTCGCAATATATATCATATCATTTTTTAAGTTTAAAAACAACAAAAAGATTGCTGATATCACCATAAAAACACATAAAACGATTAATTTAAGCATTTATTAATTCATTATTTAACAAGTTGTCTGTAAATAAAAGTTAAATAGCGATTATTTTATTGACAGATTTCATTGGTTTTTATATAATTAATCTATAAAAGGCAAAACTAACGAAAGTTAGCGACGCAAAACTATAGGACCTTCTTTTGATGGTAGCCAGTTGCCGTTGTCGGTAAGACGAGGGCCTTTTTATTTATAAAAAATATAATGTTGCCTGATATTTGAATAATAGAAGGGAGTGATAACTATGATTAAAGCACTTAAAAAAAATTATCTTTTTTTAACTTTAGCTTTTTTATTGATGGTTGTTACTTCTTTTATTTTTATTTCTTATGCATGGTTTACCCAAGAAGAAAATGTTATTTTTACTGGAGAAATTGGCTTTGTAGATGTAGATATAAATGTTTATTTTGAAGATGATGTATTAGGACAAGTGCCTGCTGAAGAAGTTGTTATTGATGAAACCAATAATATTACTAAACCGGGTGTGTATAGAGTGAATATTACAAGTAGCAATGCAGATTATTTTGTTGAAGATTTAAGGATTAGCATTGATGTTAATAGTAGTGTAAATACATATTTTAGGATTAAAATTTATGAACAATTAACCTTTATTTATTCAGATATTTCTGGGACTACTAATGAATTATCGGTTTTGTATGAAGAAGGAGTCGACCTAAATTATGATCTTTTAGATTGGCATGACAATAGAACTTATGACAATTATTTATATTACCAAAATGAAGTAAAACGTATTAACGAAACAACTCCTCTAGTTATAGGGTTAGTTGATTCTTATTTTGTTGATCAAAATTTTGAAACAAGAGGACCGGGGTATTCTTTACAGTTGGCTTTTTCAATAGAAGCTGTTCAAAGCGATGGCGGTCCACAAAATGTATGGGGTTTAGATACACCTCCTTGGGGAGGTAGTTGGTAGTGAGAATATTAATAGCTTGGTTAAAAGCAAATAGTATAAAAAGAGTTTTAGTGATTTTGTTAATCACACTTTTTACTTTTGGATTTTTAGCTTATTTTGTTCAAGCGAATCAAAATAATTTATCTTTAAATAAAGAAGAATATCAAAGTATGAGTTTTGATGGAACTTATGATTGGGAAAAAGAGCCCAATTCGTTTACTTCATCTAGTGATTACATGACTTATAGTGATTTACATAATATTTTTATTACGAGTGTTGATGAAATTGAAATAGGAAATTCATTAACTAGTATTCAATTTATTCGATTTGATACGGCTGAAGAATTATATCAATTTTCTATAGATGTTTCTTTTAGTAATTTTATTGATAATCCTAGTGATACTGAAATGGCTGATAAAATTGCTTATCTATTATCTTTAGATTATGTTTTAGGAAAAGACATTGATTATTCTATTATGAGATCAAGAGCGTTTAAACCGATTGGTTATAAATTTGTTGATACTAATTCAACGAGTTATGAAAATGTTTTTACAGGAAGTTTTGATGGGCAAGGTTTTGAAATAAAGAATTTATATTTGGCTGGTCATGATGATATTGTGTATGAAGAACAGCAAGGTGAAGAAACAATCTATACACCTATAGCAAGTTATTATTCAATGTTTACGCATAATGAAGGCGTTGTTAAAAATGTTGGCTTGGTAAATCCGAATCTTGAGATACTACAAGTTAATACCGATCTAACAAAATTAGCAAATTTAGTAGGCGAAAATTCGCTTGGTGGAATAGTTGATCATGTATATGTGATTGATAATCGTGAAAGTGTAACCGAAGCGGGTATTAGATATAATGTTGGTAGTAGTTCATTAGATTTCGAAGCAGCGGGAATTATTCACACTAATAATGGCGATTTTTCAAATAGTTATTATACATCTAAAGTAGTTGTTAATGGTAACTATATTAATAAGTTTTCATTGGAACCATTATATTTTACTAACACTGGAAATACTAGTCAATTAGTTTATGATAGTGATGTCTATCTTTTAGAAGTTGCGGTGGGGAGTTCAACATTTACGATTTCACAACCACAAAATGGTTTTGGAGAATCGACTGTAACAATGAAATCAAACTTATCAAGTTTAAGTTTAGGTGATTGGTATTTTTATTCAGCAGATAGATATCCATCATTAAAGGGATTGATTTATGATTCAGTAGATGGCTATTATGAAATTTCATCAGCAAAGGATTTAGCTTTTTTCTCTGAGTTACTCCGTTATAATACGGAGATTAATGGTAATCGTTTTGCTAATTCTAATTATAAATTGACAACTAATATTGATATGAGTGTATTAGCTCCTGGCGTATACAATACTCCTGACATTACTTTTAATGGTAGTTTCATTGGCACGAATAGTTTAGCCATTGATAATAGTGATCATTATTATATCTACAATTTAGTTATTAACGAATATATTGTTTTAAGTTCTGATATTTATGTAGGTTTATTTAGTATTTTAGGAAACGGATCTTTAATTAAAGATATAAATTTCATTGATTCAGCAATTACCCTTGGAAATACAGCTGCATATTATTCCTATGAAGCGCATGTTGGTTCAATAGCTGGAGAAATGATTGCGGGGACAATTGAAGATGTTTATGTAGATGTTGATATTACTTTAGGAAGCGATGATATAGGCGCTACTAATTTAGGAGGCATTGTTGGTAAAGCTTCAGGAAATATTAATAGAGCTTCATATAATGGATTGATTGATTTTAATCAACATAGTTATAACTCAAATAATCCAATTATTGGAAATTACTATATTGGTGGAGTAGTAGGTAGAACGGGAAGTGCAAAATTAATTATTAATGAAGCAGTAAATAATAATAGTATTACTTCTTTATCAACTACATCTTCAATCAACTTAGATGATGATACACCAAACCTTAATGTATATACTGGTGGTGTTATTGGTTATTCATATCATAGCGCTGTCGCTCAACACGAAATGATTAATGTAGCAAACCGCGGGAATATTATCTTAAACCCAATAACAAATCCTGATACATTAAATGGCAATCAATATGCAGGTGGTATATTCGGGCAAGTAGCTGGTATAGCTCCTGATTTAGAATTAAATCAAGTAATAAAATTTGCTAATTTTTATAATCAAGGGCAAATTGTATATACCTTTGCTAGTGATAGTATTGCTGTAATAAGCGCAGGAATTGGAACAAGTAATTTCGATTCTAATTTTGAACTTGCATTAATGACTAACGAAGCTAACTTTTCTTATGATTATACTGGAGCTAGTCTTACTACAACTAATTTTGATTATGCTTCAATTCTTTATGATGTTGGTAGTTATGATGTTATAGTATCAAGAGCTTATAGTTATGGGAACATGACATATGATAATAATATATATTCACGAACATTCGACTTTGTCGAGACCAACGAAACGAATGATTTAACAATTAGATACTCAGCTAATTATGGTGATATTACTTATATGAGTGCTTCAACTATAACTGTTAATCAAGATTTAGATATTTATATTTTCTCTAACAATGAAAATGTTAATTATTTGAATAATCACAATTACGGGAATATTAATGTTGTTAACGTTAATATGCAAGGTTATGATTTGTATATTTCAGGTTTTACAAAGCGTTTAACTGATAGTTATTATATTAAAAACTCATTGAACGTTGGTAACATTGTGTTTGCTGATATTTTAGGCACTGGTAATATCTATGTGAGTGGTTTTGTTAACATAAATAATTCTGGAGACTTACATTTAGCGGGGCAATCTACCGAACAACCAAAAGCAAATTATGGAATTATTAATTCGATTAATTATGGTTCAATATCAACAACTTATGATGCAAGTACATATGGCGTTGATGGAACAAACAATACTTTTGTTGGTGGGTTATCAACATTAAATAAAGGATCAATTCAAGACTCTGCAAATCTTGGAAATATTAGTTTATTAAACACTTCAAGTGCTGGTTCAACTACTTTTGAAACTGAATTATATCTTGCAGGTTTGGTTAGTTATTATTCAGCTGGGGTTGTTGCTGGTGGAGTAAGTGCGATTGTTTTGGATGGGAATTCACGTATTTATGATAGTAGTAATAATGGGGATGTAATTGCCAAAGCAGAAGAGTTTGTACGAACAGGTGGTGTTTTAGGTGTAAGTTTATATGAAGAAGCATTATCTGGTGGGATTACTTCAGGTATGGGACTTGTTGATAATATTCAAAACTCAGTTTTATCTAACGGATTTAATTTTGGTAATATTTCCGCAATTACCTCTGTGATTGGTTATTATGACCCTACTTATTTAGGAGTTAATTTAACATATTTATATGCAGGAACTCCTCCTGAAACGAATTATAATCTAACATATTCTACAGCTTCAACAAATGGTACACAGGATAGACCCCCAGTATATGCCGCTGCAGGCGGAGTTATTGGTTATGGGTTGTCTTATATGCAACGAATGCTTAATCATGGATTAATCTCTTCAACAGATGTTGCCGGAGGTGTTGTAGGAGCAACCTATGCATTAGGTGCGTCTAGTGGAACAACTACAACAGTTGTAAATATTACAACAGCTGTAAATTACGGAGATATTAAATCAATTGATAACGGAGATTATGCATTAATTGGTCAAGCTGATTTAAATTCAACTGGTATTAGTGGTTATTATATGGCCGATAGTAATAATTTTATTTATCCAAGTGGATTTACTCAAGAAGCACCATCAAGTAAACGGGGTTTTGGTGGTATTTTTGGTAGACTTCAAAGAGGATTAAATGGTTATATGACTTCTAGTGGTGGAGCATTTGATTTTATTGTTAATGCAAATCCAAATATTGATCTTATTGGGAGATTGGATCAGGTAACAAACTTCTCTAGTTCATTAAGATTCTTTATTTTTAATGATGCAATATATTATTCTGCAAAAGATAACGATACAACTCAAACTGTTTTTTCTGGGTTTTTGTATAATATCGAAGAAGTAACTTCAGTGACTTATTTAGGTTATGAAGATGGTACGTTAGGCTCTAAATATGATTTTATTTATGAAATAACTACTGAGGAAATAATTTATCACCAACAAGGGGATAGAAATACAGTCTATAGTTCTGTAGCAACTACTTTTGAAGAAAGAGTCGGCGGTCAAAATACAAATAATCCAACGCCATCAAGTTATACCGTTGGACAAGTTATTACTCCAGAAACATATATTTCAACTGCGCCGACACCTTGGATTACTGAAGATCCAAGCGATCCGTTGATTACAGATATAACAAATGAATATATGTATGATGAGAACTTTCCTATGAGAACTAATCCAGATTTGACTGAGTATATTTATTTTGCTGAAACAGATTTATTAGCAACAAGATTTAAAGTTGGCGGAACAAATCCTCGACCTAATGGTATGTATGTTTTATCAACTACTGCAGGTCAAACATTTGGTTTAGTTTTACCAAATAATATTTCTATAAATAATATTGAATTAATTGATGAAAGTTTGGATTTATCATTGGATTCTGATTATGATAGTATTTCTAGTAGTGATACAGTTAATCTTAATCAAGCAATTATTGATAAATATAACGGCTTAAGACAAACCGAATATAATGATAAAGCAAACTTGATTGATGATTCGCAAAATCAAGACTTTACGCTTGAAGAAGTTAATGGAAGTGAAAATGTATTAAATATACCTACTATTGATTATCAAAATAATGTAATTACATTTTCTATTAGTATGGAAGCATTTAATCCTTTACAAACCACAGTTACTTTTGATATTACAAGAGCGTTAACTTCAGCAAATGCTTTAATAGGGATTAAAGAAAGTGAATATGGGTCAACAACAACCGATTTACAAGATGAATTATATTTAGAAAGATATACAGATATAGCGACCGCTTCAACAACAAAAGCTAATTTAAGTGTTGCTTTGCCAAGTCAGACTATAACCGCAACACAAACACTTACACTAGGTTATTTTAGTGTTTATTCTGAAGCTTTTGTAATGGATATAGCTGATGGGACTTATGAATTTACTAATTCAGATTATTATAACGATTACCGAATTGACATCAATTTTTTACCGAATATTATGTATGCCGGTAATTATAGTGGCGTTGACAGCGTTAGTTTTAACGGTGGCGCAACAATTGACATTGCCGATTCATATTTTGTAGATTTAAGAAGTGTTGGAGATGTTTCCTATAATGGTAGTTTAACTTTGAATTTTGTCGATTATAATTCTTTATTTGGCGATACTTATGATTTCAAAGATTATTTTGTTGTGAAGTTTAATGATGGAACTATTGTTGATGAGTCTTATTACACTGTTTCTTCAATTCCATTTAATAGTGGAAACTATTCAGTTACTTTTGTATTTGATCAAGCAATAAAATCAGGGGATTATTATTTGGAATATAGTTATTATCCGCTTTCATATACTTATCGAATTGATTTTGATAAGTCATCTTCACCAAATAAAGAATTAATTGACTTTACTTATTATTCGGAGAATAATTCTGTTCCTGAACCGATAACTACAAGTTTTACATCATATATTAATTTAGGTCAAACATTAACTCCTGACTCAGGTAATTTCTTTACAATAACTTCAAATAGCGCAAGCGTAAGTTATTTATCACCAACTTATGATGTTTCTTATATGATTTCGGGGTCTTTAGAAATTTCTGATTTTGCCGAAATTATTTCTGCTGAATTAACTGGAATAACTTATACTAATGGCTATAAGAGTTATCATCTTGAATATGTTATTCAAGCAGAAGATATGACTCAAGTAGTTTATTATCATACATTGACTGAGAGAGAAATAACAATAGAAGAAGTCCAAAAAAACGATAACTTTGTTGATATTGATAACGTCTTTGCTCTAAGAGAAGACTTAAACACTGAGTTTGTTGTTGATTTAGGGTTTGAAGAACCGCTCGTTGAAGATACTGTATTTAATTATGGCGATCCCAATGTTTTATTTACAATAAACATTACCGGAACTGACCCAGATGGATTATCAATAGCCACTGGAGATATTACTGGCATTAGTTATAGTTTCTCAGAGTTTTTAGAGATTGATATGTCGATTTCTACCTTACCGGGAACTTATAGTTTTGAGATTTTGTATAGTCGAGGAACTGGAAATGGTGAAGTAGATATTAGAACTGCTACAGGAACTTATTTACAAATCACAAAAAAAGAAGGACAAAATGCATATTTTCCAGATTTGTTGTTTTCTACACTCGCCACAGAAACTTTATATCCAGAAATAGGTATAGGTAATGGAAGTAATGTTCCTGGAGAGTTGCTTGAAAATCC
>JAIPGD010000006.1 GCA_021736305.1 Candidatus Izemoplasma sp. | reverse complement strand
GATCTCCTGTTATCTCATCAGGAATAGCTGCATCTGTAATCATTTTTGATATAGTTGCATGAACTATTTTTGATGCAAATAGTGTAGTTGCTCTTTCTGGGACTAATTCATTACGATCATCAACGGCATCATACTCACCTAAGTTTTGAATAATTGATGGATCAATATTTAAGGCAGTGAAATCAGTAATGCCTAAAACATCTAACGCATCTAAAGTTGCAATAATTTCAATTTCAGAAATATAAGTCACTGTCATGACATCTTTCTTTATAACAACTTCATCTGTTCCACGGCTTGGAACCACAAGATTGCCTGTTTCACTTTCAGCAACAATTTTTTCTGAAATGGTCGCATGTAAAATTGATGAATCAAGTAGATTATCATTTTGTATTTTATCTAAAATAAAAGTCATATCATCCAATTCAATATTAGAAAAATCTGTTATCTCAAGTTTATCTAATGCATCTAAAGCTGCTTCTAATTCCACTCTTGATACATAAGTGTCGGTTATCGTTTCAGTTGCAGATTTTATATACTCCCTTGTTAAAATGACATCCACTTCATTATAGTCTTTGTCAGGTATTATAAGGTCTTCTGACTCTAAATTAATCATTTGATCAGTTATAGTTGCTTGAATAATAGCTGAATCAAATAATATATCTTTATGAGGTAATATTTTAGCTAATAATGGATCATTTGGATCATCGGTGCCAAACGAATCCAAATCGGTAATTTCAAGTTTTAAAATAATTTTTAACAAATAAATTATTTCTGCTTCTACAATATATTCATCATCATCAGTTGTATAATCCCGAACCATATCAGATGAATAAGAATAATCAGTACTAGTAAAATTATAATTTGTTTCTGCTTTATATGGAACAACAATTGGTGCATCTTCACCTACAGTTGCAGGTGTAGCGGCATCAATAATTAGATCTGTAATAGTCATATGAACAATTTTTGATTTTAATAAATCATTTGCATTATCTATACTTAATGTAGTAGGGTCTGTTACTGGATCAACAGATAATTTATTTAATATACTGATATCAACGTTAACATTTGTAAAATCATCAATCTCAAGCAATTCTAAAGCACCTAAAGTATTTTTGATTTCTGATTTAACGATAAAATCAGTTCCACTAACTGTTTTAATAATTAAATTTTCATCTAAATCACGATTAGGAACACTAAGTGTTTCGGCATCTCTTTGTTTCAATATTTCACTTGAAATTGTCGCATGTAAAATAGCAGAATCAAGTAGGGCATCATCATTAGCGATAATTGTATCTAATGAAATTGAATCCAATGAAATAGAGTTAAAATCAGTTATATCCAATAAATCTAAAGCATTGAAAATTGCACTTAATTCATCTTTTATTATATATTCATCATTTTCAGCAGTTGTAGTGAAAATTGAATTTCCTTCAACATCTGTATCAGGGACAGTAACAGCACCATCATCAATTTGTTTAATAAGTTGGTCTGTAATAGTTGCATGTAGGATTGCTGAATCTAATAATTCATCAGAATTAGCTACTAAATCTTCTGGAGCAATATCTAAATCTGTAAAATCACTAAGCTGCAATATAAGAACTGCTTCCAATATTTGTGTAAGTTCTTCTTCAGAAATGTAGTCTACTCCACCAACTGTATCTTCAATTAAAACTAAATCAGTTGTTGTGTCTTCATAATCCTCTGAAGCTAATATAGGAACAATCACTGTTGCATTTTCGCCTGTCTCATCAAGTAAAAATTTTGATATCGTCGCATGTAAAATTTTTGAAGCAAAAAGTTTTGTTGATTTAGTTGTATCTAAAGTAGTAGTTTCATCTTCAGGTGTTACAGGGTCATCTACATCTGCTTCAGCTAAATTTGTTAAAAGACTTGCATCAACATTAATATTATTAAGATCTGATAAGCCTAAAACAGATATAGCTAGGAAGGCATTTTTAATCTCTGTTTTATTGACAATTATTAAATCTGCTTCTTCTACTGAAATTGTAATTTTAGTATCTTCAGGAATAACTAATTGATCTTCCCCATATTCCATAATCATATTTGAAGCAGTTGAGAATAGAATCTCTGAATCAAATAAAGTATTAATATTTGTTTCACTTAAAGATAGAATTTTATCAATATCAAATCCTAATTCTTCACATTCAGTATCATCTGCATCACATGGCAATTGTCCAGCGGCCATTGTAATAGCGTTAAATAAGTTTTTAACTTCTTGTTTTTCTATATAGTTGTCTTCATCTAAGACAGAGTCAGGAATTATTAAACTCAATTCGTCAGTGCTTAATCCTCTGATGGCTTCTGTAACTGAAGCTACCAAGACTCTAGATTCAAAAATATTATCGATATCATCAGAAGAAATATTAGTTAAGTCATTAATTTGTAAATCATCAAAATCAATATCAGAAACACTATCTACAAGAATATTTATACTCGATAGTATTTTTCTTAACTCTCCTTCAGATACTAATTCACCTAAAGTATCATATTGATCTACCCAGTCTTCATACGGCATATCTGGGATAACTAAAAAATCAATATTCAATTCTAATTCCGATTGACCTGACAAAATATTTACTAAGGCTCTTGTTGTAAGTTTAGAGTTTAGCAATACAGTTAAATCAACATCAGAGAATAAAGTTAAAATTTGTTGTACATCCCCTGATTCTAAATCAGCGATTGTAATTCCTGAAGATAAAATCTCATTTGCGATATCTCCAAAAGCAACAAATTCATCCTTCCAATCAATATCTTCGGGAATTGTTATTACTGATTGCATCTCTAAAGATGCTTGCTCTAATAATGGTTCTACTGCTAAATAAGCACCATACTCAACTAGTTTTGATTCTGATAAAGAATCAAATAAATCTTCGACATCTTCTCCATCTAAACTAACAGTTTTATAATCAATATCTGGATCAAATGCATTAGCTGACTCTAAGATCATAAAACCAGTTGAAGCTACAGCACCAATTTGTTGTATTTCATCACGCCATATTATGTCTTCATATAAAGTTTCTTTATCCAATTCTACATCTACATCAAAATAATCAGCTCCAACTTCTACTCCGATTGGAATAATAGAAACTAATAAATTTGATTGTGATAATGTTGTAAAAATATTATTAATTTCAGTACTACTTAAATCAGCTAAATCACCTGAATCATAATAGTCTGAATTTAAGTAAATACTAGCTACTTCAGAAAAAGTTCTTAAATCTTCTCTTAAAGCAATATTAGTGTCATTATATTTAATTGATAATACTTCATCAAAAAGAATAATTCCAAGGCTTTGTTCTTCGCTAGTTATTTCATCTTCTACTTTTACCGAGTTACTCAATTTAATAATCAAATTATTATTATAATCAGCAATAATCTGTTCAAGCGATTCAATTGCTTGAGTTAATTCACTATCTGTTGTTTCAGCTAATTGTTGATACTCACCAATCATTAACGAATTTGATGCGTTATTTATATCAGAAATTGATTCTCTATTTGGTTCAGTTATTTCGACTGTGTTGTTTAATTCAGTAGTTTGCAGCGATACTAAACTCTCTGCAATACTCATGATCCCACTCATAACAATAATAAAAACAAAAACATTAACTGCAGCTGTCATAAAACCAAATATTGAACCAGCCCAACGAGTTTTATTGCCTTTTTTATTTTTACTTCTACCTTTTCGGAAGATAAATAAACTTATAATAAATAATATAAAGCGATATATAAATTGAATAACTGTAAAATACAGAATTGTATATACTATTTTTAAAACAAACATCCCTATAGAATCAACAAACGCTAAAAACTCAGGGTTAGATAAGGTAGTATCTAGTGATCCCTCAACTTGTTGTGCTAGCAATATACTAATTGCATCTTTTAAAGAAGTGACATTATTTAAATCAGGAGAGACATTACCTAAAATGCCACCTAAAAAACCTAATTCCATTGTGTATAAATAGCCCACAATAGAATTAACAGTTAGAAAAAAGACCCCTATAAATATTATAGTGATAATAAAGGTATATAAAGAACGTCTAAAACCTTTTAGAAAACCAACTAATATACCTATACCTAACATAGAATAAAATGCAATATTTAGATATAAAGCAAAATCCATATTATCTAGACCCATTATAGCCCTCCTACAAATATAAAGAAAAGATGATATCTTTATTTTTTTATACTTATTTTTATTATATCTTTTTTTTATCTAAAATCAAAGTACATAATACTATATACTATAATTTTTTTCATATTTATTATATAATAAAATAAGAGATTAAATTAATGTATTGTTGGTGATAAAAATGATTAAAAAATTTAAAAAATTAATTTTCTTAAATATTATCGTTTTATTTATATTTCTTTTTGGTAGTTGTTCTTATTTTATCCCTTTAACTGGGGAACAACAACCACAAAGCACTTTTAGTGGAGAATTCTACACCTACGATGAGTATAACCGTTTACCTATATATATCTCTCCTACTTATGACTTAGAAGATATTGATACATATAACGATATTCTGATATTCACAAAAGAACATATCATTAGATCTAATGTTTCTATAACGAATAAAATATCAAAAGCGTTCACCTATGAAACGAAAAATGGTTCAGGTTTTGTCTTTTTAGAAGATGATACCCATTATTATGCTATAACAAATTATCATGTTATAGACAGTGATGATCATGTTAGCACATATGAAATTAGAACTTTTGAAGACTCCGAATATCAAAGTGCTACATTAATTGCGAGCAATCAAAGTCTTGATTTAGCTGTTTTAAAGTTCTTAAAAAATAATCGTGAAGAAGTGGAACTAATTAATATTACAAGTCGACTAGATTATAGATTTAAAAATGATGAATTAGTTTTTGCAATTGGTAATCCACTTACCCTAGCTAATAATGTTTCTTTTGGAAAATTCAAAAGAGTTACACAAATCGAAAATGTTGATTATATAGTAATAGAACATAGTGCAGAAATTTATAATGGTAGTAGCGGTGGTGCTTTAGTTGATGTTGATGGTAACTTAATTGGTGTAAATACTTGGGGTTTAGAAGACGATGCTTCAGTTTCTTTTGCAATTCCTAATTTTGTTGTTTACAACTTTTTGTTAAGTGAAGAGATTTTAGATTGAAAAAATTATTATTCTTATATAAGCTATAAAAGTAGACCCTATATATATTAGGATCTACTTTTTTAAATTATATAATTTTAATCAGTATAATTGGTTTTTAAATATTCGGATATAAAAGGTTTGATAATAAAAAAGAAAATAAGTGATATATATAGTAATTGTAATAAAACGGCTAAAACTACTAACCAAATTGATGAAACAATATAACCATTGACAACACTTTCAAACAGAACACCAGACAAATAAGCGGGAGATATAATCAAAACAAAACTTAAATCCGGATTAATAAAACCATAACTATAAAAGATAGGCATCATAGAAAACACTAATAAATAGACGATGTAAGATAACGAAAGAGAATATGAAGATTTTGAAATAATCGATAACGCTAAACCTATAATTATATGCATAATAATTGAAAGTAAATAAACCAAGAAAAATAACAGTATATTAAATCTAAACTCAAGTACAACAAATAATACAATACTGTAAAATACAAAAGGTATTAACTGAATTATTGTAGCGCTAATAATTTTTCCGATTCCAAAAAAAACTGAATTACTCTCTTTATCAATTAGAATAGGTAAAACCTCATTTTGTTGAGATTCAATAAGCAGTGATACAGAAAAAGTAATAACTGGCATAATAAATACAGAAATATATATATAGATCATTGGTGGAAATAGATTAGTTATACCCATAAACATACTAAAAATAAGCGAAATAATTACTATTATTGATATAAAGTGATATTTATAGTAGTTTACTAAGTCATTTTTGATCGTATTAAACATATTTTCCATATATTACCTACTTTCTATGAGCTGCTTATAACTCATTTTTTTAATGGTATTGAGATAAATTATTTGGGTTGAAGAATCATTATGTATATCAACTATGCGATCAAAGTTTTCTAAGTAAATATTATATATTTTACCATTTTTTTCATATTTCAAGTTATATATTTTCTCAGAGTTATAAAAATTATCATTAAGATTAAAGGGTTCTAGTTGGCCTAAAGAATTTAAAATATAATATTTTTTTATACTTTTAAGATTTAAATATAAGTATTGATCTAAAAATACTATTTTACTAAGTTTCCCATTAATAGGTAAAATCAAATCAAAAAGAACATATAATTGATGATTACTTAAAAATTCAACAAAATCATCAAAAACGATAAACTCACTTAAATCAATTATAGCATAAACGACTAAAAAAGTTATATTCCTTAGTAATTCATCCTCGTTAATTAAACGAAAATTTTCTTTATCTAATATTTTTTCTACAGCCAAAGAGTTAAAGATAGGTTTATTCTTATACTTGTTCAACATAGATTCTGTGCTGATAAAAGGATTGATTTTCTTAAATTTAAGTGAATTGTGTAAGGTATTAACAGATTTCAATTGTTCATAAATATTGAAAGTATTAAAAGAAATATCTATATTAGAAAAATCACCAATAAAATAGTTGATTTTATCATTGCATTTTGAAAATATTTCCTCAGAAAGATTACTATTTACTTTAATATCACTTGATTTTAAATCATCGTTTTTATTAGGGTTAATTAAATCGAGGATATATTCTAATTTAATTGAATCATTAGTTATTTTTTCGATTGGAAAATTTATATAAAGAGATTTAATAACTTCTTCTAATTCTTGATTGTATTGAGAATTAGATTTTAATTTAATCAAAAATCTATTGTAGAGAGATTCAATCGAATGATCATTAACTATAAATAAAATATTGGATTTGTCGGTATATAAGTTTTGAACAACTTTAAAATAACGTTCATCTTTATTATATAAGTCAATTAAGTTTGAAAACATAGAATAAAGAATATCATTTAAATTACTTAAACTATTAAGTGAAAGACCATTTTGTCTAAACAAATCAATCTGTTCAACAAAAATATAATCCATTAAAGCTATATATAATTCAAGCTTATCTTTAAAGCGATAGTAAAAACTTCCTTTATTAAATTTAGAACGTTTAATTATTTCATTAACAGAAGCTAAATCAAAAGGTTTAGAACTAAATTCATTTAAAGTTTCTTGAAATAGTGCTTCGTTGTCTCTTAGAAGCTGAGTTTTATCCTTTTTCATATATAATAACTCCTTTATACTTTATAGTCTAAACTAATAAGTATATTATACAATGTTTTTTTAAAAAAGTAAAATAAAATCCCTATAAAAGTATAGGGATTACTTTTTTGTCAAATATTTACTAGTCATATTAAATCTAGTTATAAAAAACTCATGTAACTTAAGTTTATCTGCTTCAGTTTCAAATCCATTCATATCTATTATGTAAGATTTCCTTTGATTCGATTGTAATAGAAAGAAATCTTTGCCTAATTTGGCGCTTTTTATTTCATTATAGTCGACTTCATATGCTTTTCCAGTATTTGCTACCTCAAACTTATCATCCATAAAAACATATGTTTGAGTGACTGGATTATCAACTAAAGGTGATTTGTTTAACATTCTTTTAATTGAAAATTTTTGCATTAGTAACGTTAATAGATAATATACAACTAATATTCCCAAGAGCAGTAATGCATAATCAATTCTATTTTCAATAAGCATATATATTATAAATCCAATAGCAATTATTCCGATAATTATAAAATTTTTCTTCATATAATTACGCAAATAAAATTTGTTATATTTTATAATCAAATCTTTGTTGTAAATTGTTGTGTTTCTTATATTCATACTTCTTCTCCTTTTTTTTATTAAGTGCTACTATTATATACCAAATAAATATTTATTCCAAATACTTATAGAATTCCAAACAGTATATAACCTAATATACCTGATATAGTCACAATATAGATTGGATGAATTCTTTCTTTAATTCTTGTAAGACTAAATACAAAAACAAAAATAAATATTGTCTTCCAGTTAATAATTATATTTTTTATTAGGTTAATTTCCTTTATTCCAAATACGCTTGATAAAATAAAATCTAATCCTACAGAAAAGATAACCCCTACAATTATTGGTTTAGCACCATTTAAAAATCCAATCACATATTTGTTCTCTGAAAAATGATGAAAAATCTTTGCGATTATTATTATAATTATAAAAGATGGTAATGCTACTCCTACTGTAGCAAATAAGGCTCCCAAGATATTTTGTTGGTTATATCCGATAAAGGTTGATATGTTTACAGCGAATGCACCTGGCGTTGATTCAGCTATTGCTATAAAGTCAATTAACTGATCTTTTGACATCCAACCTTTGTTTAAAACCTCTTCAGTAATTAGTGGAATCATCGCATATCCACCACCAAAGGTGAATATTCCTATTTTAAAGAAAGTTGCAAAGAGTTCAAGGAGTTTAAGAAACATCTTCTTCACCCCTTTGTTTTGCTAAAATTTGAGTAAGAATCCCAATTAAAGCACCTATTATAATTACGTATATAACTGACAATACATCAAATAATAACAAAGTGAAACCAATAAAAATTAAAATATATGATAATATATTTTTATCGAGTTTTCTAAACATTCTCACAGCTGCGTTAATTATTAATATTGATACACCTATTCTAACTCCCTTAAAAGCATATTCAACATGAATGTTTTCTTTATATTGCATGAAAAAACTAGCGATTAAAATAATAATTATTATCGAAGGAAGCATTACGCCCAATGTCGCAAAGAAACTCCCTCTAATACCCTTTACTTTATGTCCAATATATGTCGCAGAGTTAATTGCAATTGGTCCTGGAGTTGATTCAGAAATAGCGATAATATCCATAAACTCTTTTTCTGATATCCAATTATATTTAGTTACCGTATAAGAATGAATAAACGGTATCATTGCATAACCGCCACCAAAAGTGAATAAGCCTATTTTAAAAAATGTCCAAAATAAAGTTAAGTACATAATCTGCTCCTAAAGTTGATTTTCTTTTTTTAATTGTTTGTAGTTGTTCAGTTCTTCATCGATTTTCTTATAAGCAAGCTTACTTATTTCAACGGTATCTAAATCTTTATAATCTTCATATTTAATCAAAGGTAGAATTGTTAAATAGATTTTAGTCTTACGAAGTCTTAGTTTATTAACTTGAGCTTCATGAAAATCAAAGAGCGTTACTAAACTTATATCAGCTTTAGCTTTACTAGCTACTTTAAAAGCACCTGGTTTAAAAGGTTGCATTTCATTTGAATAAGATCTTTTACCTTCAGGAAAAATACCCATAGGCTGACCTTCTTTAACAACTTTAATAGTTTGGAGTATAGCTTCTAATGATTTTCTATCTGCTAATTTTCCTATTGGAATACAACCAATACTATTTAATAGAGTTTTTAATATTGGATATTTATATAGTGGTTCTTTTGATACAAAACTCAAAGGAGAATCATTATAAAATTGTTTTAAATAAAATGGATCACTATATTCAATGTGATTGGCGTATACAACAAAATTATTATCCTTAGGAATATTTTCTAAGCCTTTTACAATTGGTTTCACTCTTAATAGAGAGTTAAAAAAGTAATTGGAAAACATCATCAAAAGACGATGTTTTTTTAATGATTTTTTGCTCATTTTACTAGTCATGTAAACTATCAAAATAAAAATAGAAATTATTAAAATTATATAAATAACGTTAGAAAGCAAATAAACACCAATTATTTCAAGTATATAGAAAATATTAAAAAAATCAAAAGAAAAAATACCATATAAAATTGTAAACAATATAGTTACAATGATTTGAATGATTGCTAACATATCTATTTCCTCTCATAAACAGCAAAAATTAAGTTGTCATTTTCTTCAACTATAGTTTGCTTAAATTTGCTTAAATCAATTTTAATATATGTATCACCTTTGTATTCTTTTTTTATATGAGTTATATACAATTTATCTGCATATTTAAAACTTTGTTCATATATTGATTTACCACCAATTACAATGATTTCTTCATCACGTTCTTTCTTTAGAAACGCATCTAAATCATTGATTATTTTAACGTCTTGATAATTGAAATCGCTTTTAGTAATGACAATATTTTTGCGATTAGGCAAAGGTTTTTTAAGACGATTTAGAATTGATTTAAAAGTAATTCTACCCATAAGTACAGTTTTATTCAAAGTAATTCTCTTAAAATATTTCAAATCTTCAGGATAATTCCATGGTAAATCATTATTTTTCCCAATTAACCCATTAGGATCCATTGCTAGAATTAAAGATATCATTATACAGCAACCCGACCTTTTATTCCTGGATAAGGTTTATAATCTTCTAAAATAAAATCTTCAAAAACAAAATCTTCAATATTAGAGCGGTTTTTAACAATCATTGTAGGCAATTTTTTTGGTGTTCGTTTTAGTTGTTTATTTACTTGTTCAAGGTGATTTTTATATATATGAGCATCTCCTAGTGTATGAATAAATTCATAAGGTTTTAGGTTTGTAACTTTAGCTACTAATATAAGTAATAAAGCATATGAAGCGATATTAAAAGGAACACCTAAAAACACATCTGCGCTTCTTTGATATAATTGTAAAGATAATTTATCTCCTTCAACATAAAATTGATACATTGTATGACATGGTGGCAAAGCCATTTTATTTATTTCACTCGCATTCCAACTATTAACTATTAATCTACGAGAGTCTGGATTGTTTTTAATTGTATCAATTACATTTTTTAGCTGATCTATGCCATGGAAGTCACGCCATTGTTTGCCATAAACGGGACCTAAATCTCCGTATTTAATAGCAAATTCTTTGTTTGATTTAATTTTTTCAACAAAATCGTTTATAGTTTCATTGTTATATTCTTTAGAATTTTTATATTTTTGGTATGGCCAAGCATTCCAAATCTTAACATTGTTTTTAACTAAATATTGAATATTAGTATCTCCCTTAATAAACCATAATAATTCATGTATAATTGATTTTAAGTGGACTTTTTTAGTTGTCAATAAAGGAAAACCATCGTTTAAATCAAAACGCATTTGATAGCCAAAAGTTGAGATAATACCTGTATTAGTACGATCGTTTTTTTCTTTTCCATTATTTAAAATATGCTTAATAAGATCTAAATATTGTTCCATATAGTAATATTATCTTTCGATAATTCCCCTTTCTATCTATAACATCTTATTTATTATAACACGTAATGCTTATCAAACTCAATTAAATTCCAAGAAAAAAACAGCGTTTTACGCTGTTTAAGTTATTTTAATCTTTATCTTTTGGTTTATTAATAAATGTTATTTTTTCTACTATGATTTCTGGGTAAGAAAAAATATTTTTTTCTTCCTGAGTATAATGTGTTTGTTGCAATCTTGCTTTAATTCCAACAGTATGACCTTTTTTACAATAATTTACTGTGGCTTCTGCAATTCCACACCACAGCGTACATTTAAAGAAGTCTGTTTCATATTGATTTGATTCACCACTTTTAAATCCTCTCTTTACAGCTAAAATAACTGTTGATACTTTTTTTCCGTTGTCTAACAACTTTAATTCTGGGTTTTCTACTATTCTTCCTACTAAAATCAGTTGATTCATTATTTAACCTCCTGAAGAAAGTATAGCAAGATTTAAACTCTTTAACTAACTCTAATTTTTAATGGTTAAGATAGATTTTAAGTATAATTTATAGTGATTTTATAAAAAGAAAAAAGAAAAATATAATTAAATATACTTTTCTTTTATATTTTAGAAAATCTCTTTAAAAAATAGATTATTTAAAATTCCATCTTAACGTCTTGTCGTTTGTTTTCTTCAGCTTCAAAATATTGTTTTTTATCCATTTTAATACGATTAGCAACAATACTTTGCGGGAATGTAACAATTAGATGATTAATCCTTGTTACATTAGAATTATATAATCTTCTTGCAGCTTGTAAATGCTCTTCAGCATTAGTAATAGATTTTTGCAGTTCCATAAAAACTGTGTTTGCTTTTAAATCAGGATATTTTTCTACTACAACATTAATGCCTTGTTCAACTCGATCCAATTGCGCTTGAAACTCTTGCTTTTCTTCAATAGTTGCATTATCAGGAACTCCACTACGCCATTTTACTATTTTTTCTAATGTTTCTGCTTCGTGTTTTGCATATCCTTTTGTTGTTTCTAACATTTTAGAAAGCATGTCAAAACGTTTAGTTAATGCAACGTCAATTCCAGATTCTGCTTCTTGTACTTTTAATTCTAGTTGTCTTAATTTATTCATTACTCCTATATACCATATAAGAATAATTAATAATAAACCACCAATAATAATTAAAGCTAAAACCCCACCACCAATTTGATTAAACATTTGAATCCTCCTTTTTCTTAAATATACTATTATTAAGTTTTAAAGTATGAATAATATCTTTAATAACTAATAAGTCTTGCTTAAATTCATCAATATACTCTTTTGTTAATTTTCTAAAGAGTTGTAATTCAAAAGTATTTTTATTATTGTTTAATGCCAAATACAATTGTTGGTCTAAAAAAGAAAAACCAATTCTTCCTGGGTGTCTTCTTTCTAACGCAAAAATTGCTTCCATAATATCGGGTGTTAATATATAAAATGCAGTTAAATCATTTTCTGCATATGTTTTGAATTTTTTATTAAAATCAATTGATTCTAACTCGACTTTTTTAAATCGTCTTCTTGAGACTGGTGAACCAGATTCTAAAACCTGCAAAGCACCAACTAATTCTTTATGAAAATCAAATCTAAATACTCTTCCTGAGAAATATGTTACATAATAAGTCTGAGTACCATTTTTGGTGTGCCTAACCCTTCTTTCTTCAAGTTTAATATCACTTGATATAAAATCAATATCATCAATTCTACCAGTTAAGTAATCTTCAGCGTGATATCTATCTGCACGTTTTAGTAATTCAGAACTATAAGTTATATCTTTAGAAAGACCCTGTTTTGGAATATAATCAATGTTAGGAATCAACTCTTTAAATATTTTGCTTAAAAATTTATTCTTGAAATCCTTCTTTACATTATTAAATTCATATGCACCAATAGCAATTAATATCAAACCTACTAATAAGAAGAAAAAAGGTAAAATATAAGAATTTTCACTATACTCTTGTGATGTGAAAATAAAAAATAATATTGCAGCTATAATTATAGCTAATCCAGCAAAAACAAATTTCTTCTCTGATTTTTGTTTACGGTTATTAAACGCTTTAATATCTTTGTCCAATGTTTTCCTCCTAATAGTTTTCTTTGTCTGCAAATTCAACACATGCTCTTAAAGCTCTCTGCCAATTGCGATATAATGTTTTTCTTTCATCATCCTTCATAGATGGTTTAAATTCTTGATCTATTTTCCACATATTAACTAAATCATCTTTAGTCCAGATACCAATACCAATACCTGCTAAATAACAAGCACCTAGAGCTGTAGTCTCTGATATCATTGGTCTCTGAATAATATTATTTAATATATCCGATTGAAATTGCATTAAAAAATTATTTTGGCTAGCTCCTCCATCGACCTTTAATGTTTTCAATTCAATTTTTGTTTCTCGCTCCATTAAATTAATTACATCTTTTGTTTGATAAGCAATAGCTTCTAAAGTAGCTCTCGCAATATGATTCTTAGTTACACCTCTTGTAATCCCAAAGAAACTACCTCTAGCCTCTTCAACCCAATATGGTGTGCCTAAGCCAACAAATGCCGGAACAAAATAAACACCTAAATTTGATTTGGTTTTTTTGGCAAGAGTTTCTGATTCAGCCGCTTTTTCAATGATGTTTAGACCATCTCTTAGCCATTGAACAGCACTGCCTGCAACAAATATTGAACCTTCAATTGCGTATTCAACTTCGTCTTTAATTGACCAAGCAATTGTCGTTAATAAACCATTTTCAGATAATTTAGGAGTTTCTCCAGTATTCATTAGTAGGAAACAACCTGTTCCATAAGTGTTTTTAGCGTCACCTTGATTAAAACAAGTTTGACCAAATAAAGCTGCTTGTTGATCTCCTGCTATACCAGAAATTGGAATTTTAGAACCTATTACTTCTTTTGAAGTATAAGCACTAATGCCAGATGAAGAAACTACATCTGGTAATATATTTTCAGGAATATTTAATATTTCAAGAAGCTCTTTATCCCACTTTAATTCATGAATGTTATAAATTAAAGTTCTAGATGCATTTGAATAATCTGTAATATGATTCTTACCATTAGTTAATTTCCATATAAGCCAGCTATCAATGGTACCAAATGCTAATCGATTCTCCTTTGCTAAATCATTTGCTTCTTTAATGTTATCAAAAAACCATTTAATCTTAGTACCAGAAAAATAAGGATTAATTAAAAGTCCAGTTTTCTTTTTAAATAAATCTTGATAACCTTTTTCAATTAATTCATTGGAAATTGCTTGTGTCTGTGAAGATTGCCAGACAATTGCTTTATAAATTGGCTCAGATGTTTCTTTATCCCACATCACGGTTGTTTCTCTTTGATTCGTGATGCCAATAGCCGTTATATCATCAGGCGTTAATTCAGCCTTTTTTAAAGCTTTAACAAAGCATATTTTTACAGATTCCCATATTTCGTTTGCATCATGCAAAACATATCCTGGTTTAGGAAAATATTGTTTGAATTCTTTTGAATGACTAGATACCATACCTCCTAGATTATCAAAGATAATGACTCTAGATGAAGTAGTTCCTTGATCAATTGCTGCAATGTATTTTTTCATTTAATTTCCTCCTAGTCTTTCATTTCAAAATCTATTATACCAAAAGCTATTATAAAATTAAATGAAAAATGATATAATTATTTTATTAGGGGGTAAATATGGAACAATTTATTTTAAAAGATAATTATGGAAATGATATTCATACATATTTGTATAAACCAGAAACAAAAATCAAAGGCGTTATTCAGATTGTTCATGGAGCGAGTGAGCATTTTTCTAGATATGGAATGTTTGCTAAATATTTAGTAAAAAACCACTATTTAGTTGTTGGTAACGACATTTTAGGTCATGGCTTATCTACTGATAATTTAGATTACGTTCATTTTGCTGATAAAGATGGCGATAAAATAGCTTATGAATCTGTGGTTCTAATCAAAGACTGGATTGAAGATAACTATCCAAAACTACCAAAATACCTTCTTGGTCATTCAATGGGATCGTTCATTGCTAGAAAACTTGTGATTGATTATCCAGATGATTATAAAAAAGCTATATTTTCTGGTTCTGCCTATCCACCTAAAGCTTTACTATTCTTTGGAAAGTTTTTAACAAATATAATTAAAATATTTAAAGGCAAAAGATATGTTTCAAAATTAATTCAAGATATGAGTATAGATGGTAACCAAAAGAAATTAAGAAAGGATAAAATCATATCGGGCGATAACGAAGAATGGCTCACAAGAGATAAAAAGATTCAAGAATATTATAAGCATTCTAAAATGTGTGGACAACCATTTTCTCTACAAGCAAATTCAGATATGTTTACTTGGATTCAATCAGCTAATAAAACAAAAAATATTAAAGCAGGAAACTACAATCAACCGATATTCTTTATTTCCGGTGGACATGATGCCTTATCAAATTATGGAAAAGAAATAAATAAGTTAGCTAAAAAAATGAATTCTATTGGGTACAAAAACATAAAAGTTAAAATTTATCCAGAAGCAAGACATGAAGTTTTAAATGAAATTAATAAGGATGAAGTATATCAAGATATATTAAAATTTATAGAAAAGTAAAAGGCTAAAAATTTTAGCCTTTTTTATTTTCATATACATATTGACTATATAAATCATTTAAAACATTAGACAGTGGATGAAATAACCATAAGACAGCTAATAAATTACCTATCCCCATAACGATTTGCCATAATATATCAATTAACAAATATGTCAATATATCAATTTGAAGAATAAATGCTTGAAAAGGAACAAATATCATCCCATATAAATGCCCAAATAAATATGCGAATATTGCAAAAACTAAAATATTATTAGTTTTCTTTTGCACAAAATAAAAGATAATAGCAATTAATATCCAAGCAATCATCATTGGAATAACTATATTTAACATTCCAATAGAACCAAATAATAAATTATCTATAATTACATGAATTATAACGATTGTTAGTGTTTTTTTAAGTCCAAAAACCCTAACATAAACCATGATTAAAAATGTGGTTAACTGAATATTTGGAATAAAAGAAAAAGCAAATTCTTGAATAATCAATATTGCTGTTGATATTGCTAGTAAGGTAATTTCTTTTATTTTACTATTCATTATAATCAGTCCGCTTAATAGTTATTTGATCGCCATCATTTAGTGATATATTTGAAACTCCAGAAGTTGCTAATTTATCATTTACATAAATTGTTAATACTGTATCAGACCAATTAGATTCTAATTCTTCTATCTCTAAAATAACTCTTCCAGCTAAAAACTTATGAGAGCAACTTGGATCAGGTTGATAGTTTTGATCTGCACAAACAATCTCATAATTTCGATTCAACAATGTAAACAAAGTGTCTTCCTCATAAAAGTCTAAATTATCATCAATTAAAACTTGATCACTTTCATCAATTAAAACGAAATTTATATAACCTTCTATCTCGTTAGATGTATCAATTGAATCTGGAGACAGATCAGCTAAAAAATAATAGATAATGGTGATAATAACAATAGAAATAATTGAAATAAGTATTTTGATATACTTATTAATCTTCATAATTACTCCTCAATTTCTTCTACAAAATAATCTGTTTCTTCCCCTTGTATATTTTCTTTAGTTAAACCAAATTGTAGATTTTGATTTGGTTCATAAGTTTGATAAATGAAACGCCCAACATAGGATTTACCAACTTCTAAGGTGATTTCATCTGGAAATGTATAAAAAATATAATCCGTAGTATACGATGGATTCAAGTTTTCCGAAATGTCCTTGCTTGATAAACCATTTATATCCTCAGCAAAAACCTCACTTCCAAACTCATAACTTTGTTCTAATTCTGTAACGGTAAAAACAATATAAACGATATCACCTTCATCGCTAGAATATAATTCAGTAAAATCATCAATAACATTTTCTTCAATAGTATCAACGGCCAAATAAAAATTATCTTCATCTAAACGAGTTGAATCTAAACTGCCAGTAATCTCATAAGATAATCCTACAATTAAATCAGATTCAATCCATTCACCTGGTAAATTCTGATTTTCAACATAGAAGTATTCATCATTTAAAATAAATAATAAGCCAAATGTATCAGATCCTTGGTATTCAGCAATAAACGTTTGTTGCCAATCTTTTAAATCTTCAGAAAAAGAAAAAACATCTCCATCTTCGTAACTAATTGTATCTAATCCTTCTGTTGCAAAATCATTATTCTTTGTAAATGAAATCCAATGAAAACTATCTTCTTCAACTGAACCTATTCTTGTTATCATATTCCCATAATCAGTTTCATAATAATCTAATTCAATACTAGATTCTTCAATCAAATCGAATAATGATTTATCTTCATCTTCAGAAAACCCTAACACATATTCTTCATCTTTAATCTCAATTACAACTTCTTCACTATAAGTTGTTGTTTCAATTGTAGTTGTTTCATTTGTTGTTGTTTCTTCATTTAAGGAACAACTTATTAACCCAAAAATACTTAAACCTGTTAAAACTAATAAATAAATCTTTTTCATTACTTCCTCCTCAGTAAAGTTTTATTTTGAATGATGTTTCTCCCAAATAAAAAAAGACCTATCCCAGGTCTAAAAAAAGAAAAAATCTCTTTCTCATTACCCAGGAGAAAACACAGCGTTATAGGTAGGTCTACCGGCTTAACTTCAATCTACTTTGCATCCTTCCCGCTTTCGCAGTGGATAATTGCATTTCGTCAGTATCACGGTTGCTGGGACAGCTTAAGATTTTAACTCAATTCCCTGTTATGTATTAAATACACCTTTAACTCTATTCAATTCAATTTAATTATAAACGAAGAAAATTCCCTTGTCAATCACTAAATAAAATCTTTCATTTTTGTTCAAATTCATTGATAGACAAATAACAATTATTACCAATAATAATATGATCTAAAATATTAATTTGTAATAATTTGCCAGCTTTTTTCATGGCCTCAGTTAACTGGATATCCTGTTTCGAAGGGTAAGGATCACCTGAAGGGTGATTATGAACTAAAATAACCTGGTATGCAGAATATTTTACTGCATATTTAAATACTTCTCGTGGATGAACTAAACTTTGAGATAAACTTCCTCTGAATATCTCTTTTTTTGCTATTAAATTTGTTTTCAAGTCTAAATATAAAGCAATTAATACTTCTTGTTTTAAATCCTTTAAATCATAATGCAATAATTCAAAAACAGCTTTAGGCGAATTAAACTGAACTTTATCATCTTTAGTTAATAAAACTCTTTTGCCTAGTTCTAAAGCGGCTATTAAAGTTATTGCCTTTGTTTTACCTATTCCTTTAATTCTTGTTAATTCATTAACTGTTTTTTCTCTTAAATCTGCTAAAGCATTTAATTCATTTACCACCCTTTTTGATAACTCAATTACAGATTCGTGTCTACTGCCAATTCTTAATATTATTGCTACTAATTCATAATTACTTAAACTTTGAGCACCATACGCAAGTAAACGTTCTCTAGGACGTTCAAGCTTTGGCATATCTTTAATCATATACATAAATATATCACCCAATATAATTCTACATTAGGTGATACTTTTTTCTTTAATTTACTAATAGTTTTCTAATTTCAGAAATAAAATACAATGAACCAGTTACTATAAGTATATCTTCTTTACGCAAACTCTTCATAAGTTTAAAGAATATATCTTTATAATCTTTGTGATAAGATTTCTTATAATGGGTAGACTCAAAAAACAGTTCTTCTGCATCAGCTCTTCTTTTATACTCAAACTCAGTAAAATATAATTCATCACAAAAATTATCAAGCTCTTCAATCATCTGTTTATGCTGTTTGTCTTTCATTACTGAAAACAAACATTTAATGTTTTTGCCCTTAAAAATGGATCTCACTGAATTTTTTAAAGCAATTATTCCACCAATATTGTGTGCCCCATCAATTACAATGTTATTATTAAATATTTCAAATCTTCCGGGCCATTTAGTGTTTTTTAATCCCTCGATAATATTGTCTTCTGTAATTGTTAAATTATTATTTAGCCTTAATAATCTAATAGTCTCTATAGCTAGTATTGCGTTTTTTACTTGGTGATGGCCAGTAATATTTAAATTATAACTATTATTTAAATATTTAAAACTAGTTTTAACACCAACATCTATATCAGTAACCATATCAAAATTAATTATTTTCAAACGACTATTTTTATTAGCTGTTACCTCAAAAAATAAAGGAAAAAGGTTTAAATCTTCTATAGCTGTAACCAATGGAACTCCTTCTTTTACAATTCCTAGTTTATTTAATGCTATTGATTCTAATGAATTACCTAATTGTTTCATATGATCATATGAAATATTTGTGATTACAGATATTTCTGGAACAATAACGTTTGTTGCATCTAATAACCCGCCTAACCCTACTTCAATAACTGCATAATCAACATTTTTATCACGAAAATATAGAAAAGCAATTACAGTTAAAACTTCGAAAAAAGTAATTATTTCTTCAGGATCATTTTCTTGGAGTTTATTTGATATATTATATAAGATATTAGTATATTTAATTAAATCTTTATTAGATATATTAACTTGATTAATTCGTATTCTTTCATTGAATTCAACAACATAAGGTGATGTGTAAAGCCCTACATCATAACCTGCCTCTACGAGAATGTTTTTAATAAAATTAGCTGTAGAACCCTTACCATTAGTACCAGCAACATGGATTGATTTAAATTCTTTGTGAGGATTTCCGAGCATTTCTAAAGCTTTGGTTATCCTTGACAAGTCAAGTCTTGAACCAAATCTTTTAATATTCTCTATCCAATTTTGGGCTTCTTCTAAATTTTTAAACATCTTAACTTTTTAACTCCATCAAACGTTTTTTAGCTTTTTTAAAACGTTCTTGATAATTGTTTAACTTAAGCTTTTCCTCTTCAATTTTTTCTTTTGGGGCTTTTCTAATGAAATTCTCATTGTTTAACATTTTATCACAGCGTTTAATTTCATTATTTAAATCATTAATTTCAGCCTCAATTTTTGTGATTTCATCATCAAGATCAACTAGTGAGCCTAGTGGAATAGCCACTTCTATATCCTTCAAAATAATTGAAACCGCATTGCTTATGTTATCTAAATCAGATTTATAGTCAAGTGTTTTTGGATTCAAAAATTTATTTATGTATATTTCGTTTTCAATTAAAAATCTCTGATTATCGTTACTAGTTTTAACAAAAATATCAATTGGTTTAGACCAAGGAACATGGTATTCATTTCTAATAGTTCTTATTTTTTTTATTACCTCAAAAAACCATTCTTTATCTAAAACTTCATCAAATCTTAAATTTGATTTTTCTGGCCAATTCTCAACCATAATAGAAATTTTATTATGTGGTAATTGTTGATAAATTTCTTCAGTAACAAACGGCATATAAGGATGCAATAATTTAATAATTTTATCTAAAACATAAATTAATACTTGTTTTGTTGATTTGGTGTTTGATAATTTTGTCATTTCTAAATACCATGATGCAAAATCATGCCAAGTGAAATTATATATTAATCTTGCTGCTTCATTAAACTCGTATCTGTCAAAAAATTTATCACTATTTTCAATTAAATTATCTAATTTTGTTAATATCCACTTATCGGCGAAATTTAATTTTTTTGAATCAATTTCTAAATCATCAATTGAAGTATCCTTCGTATTCATAATAACATATCTACTAATATTCCATAATTTATTAATATAATTCCAACTTGATTCAACTTTTTCTTCTTCATATCTTAAATCCAATCCAGGTGCTGAATTTGTAGTTATAAAATATCTTAATGAATCTGCACCATATGTATTAATAACATCAATAGGATCTACTCCATTACCAAGAGATTTAGACATTTTTCTTCCATCTTCATCGCGAATTAAACCATGAATCAAACAATCTTTAAATGGTGTTTTACCGGTAAATTCGATTCCTTGGAATATCATTCGTGATACCCAAAAAAAGATAATATCATAACCAGTTACCATTACATCATTTGGATAATATCGTTTATAATCACTAGTTTTTTCTGGCCATCCTAAAGTTGTGAAAGGCCATAAAGCAGATGAAAACCAAGTATCTAAGACATCTTTATCTTGAATCCAACCATTTTCCTTTGGAGCTTCTTCGCCTACATAAATATCTTCACCCTTATACCAAACAGGTATTCTATGACCCCACCACAATTGTCTAGATATACACCAATCTTCAATACCTTCCATCCAATTATGGAATATTTTTCTAAATCTTTCTGGAATGAAGTTTACTTCATTCTTATCTAAAGCGTTCTTAGCTAACATATCCATTTTAACAAACCATTGCTTAGATAGTCTAGGTTCAACGATAACGTCTGTTCTTTCTGAGTGCCCAACATTGTGGATAATTGGTTCAGTCTTTGTAATTAAATCATCATTTTCTAAATCTTTTAGTACTTGTTTGCGACATTCGAATCGATTCATTCCTTCATATTTATGCGCTAAATTATTCATCGTTCCATCAGCGTTCATGCATAAAGGCATCTCTAAATTATGTCTTTTTCCAACTTCAAAATCATTTGGATCGTGTGCTGGAGTTACCTTAACTATTCCTGTTCCAAATTCTTTATCTACGAATTTATCAGTAATTATTTTAATTTTTCTTTTGGTTGTTGGGATATATACTTCTTTTTCTTGCAAATCTACAAATCGTTCATCTTCAGGATGAACCATTAAAGCAGTATCTCCAAACATTGTTTCCGGTCTAGTTGTAGCAATTTCAACAAAATTACTTTCTCCAACTATTTTGTATTTAATATAATATAAAGCGCCTTTAACTTCTTTATGATCAATTTCAATATTTGATAATGCAGTTTTTGCTTCAACATCCCAATTAATAATTCTTTCACCTTGATAAATATAGCCTTTATTATAAAGGTCAATAAAAACTTTATTGACTGCTTTAGATAAGCCTTCATCAAGGGTGAATCTTTCTTTTGAATAATCTAAAGATAAACCCATTGTTTTCCATTGTTCTCGGATATATTTAGAGTATTCTTCCTTCCATTCCCAGGCTATTTTCAAATAATTTTCTCTTCCTAATTCATAGCGATTTATTCCTTTATCTCTTAGCGATTTATCAACTTTTGCTTGAGTTGCAATTCCAGCATGATCCATCCCTGGCAAATATAATGCATCATATCCTTGCATCCTTTTTCTTCTGATAATCATGTCTTGAAGAGTATTATCCCAAGTGTGTCCAAGATGTAATTTACCAGTTACATTAGGAGGCGGAATAACTATTGTAAAAGGCTTCTTACTTAAATCGCCACTAGAAAATAATTGATTTTTTAACCAAAAATCATATTTTCCTTTTTCTACTTTATTCGGATTATATTTCTTTTCCATTATATATATTCCCTTCTATTACATTAAATTTTTTATCATAATATGCTTCAATTATTTCAATTGTATCCATTGAATGAATTTGTGGTAAATTGACATAACTAAAATATCTTAATTCTTTCGATTCATGATCATTTATTTTTAATTCGGAACTTAAAGTTTTGCCTAAGAATGCAAAACTTATAATCCTTGCTCGATCTTTTTCTCTCCATCGCATAAATGGATTATTAAATACCCCAATAAATTTTATTAATTCTATTTCTAAATTTGTTTCTTCTTTTACTTCTCTTATTGCTGCTTCAGTAATAGATTCATCTAATTCAATTAATCCCCCAGGCAAACCCCATAACAAATTATCACTGCGTTTTTGCAGTAATATTTCATTGTTTTGATTGATAATAACAACTGCACAAGCATTTAGAATAACTTTGTCATTTCCGATTTTGTCTCTTAAATTTTTTATGTAGCTCATAAAATCACCTCAATAAATAAAAAAATCGTCCTTAAAAAGGACGATTAAATAACCGTGGTACCACCTTAGTTCTAGATAACTAGCACTTATTAGCTGTTAACGCCAGCAACGATTTAGACTACTAAATTTCATCCAAACTACTCTGTGGCTACCTTCCTCACTTCAGAAGTAAACTTACACCAACCGTTTACTCGCTCTTTTTCTGTGGGTGAGTACTCCTCCACTTCTCTGTATTTGTCTTGTATTTTACCAAAGGATCTTCAAAATGTAAAGTAAATTCGTTAATATTTTCAACAATAATTATTCCTGTATACTTATTAACCTCGATATAACTTAAACCTAAATTTACGCCAATCTTATTAACGAATTGACTATATATATGAAAATTTAAACCTAAATCAGAATAATCTTGATGCTTATAAAAGAAAGAAGATTTCGCAGCTTGATTAATAAATAATAAATCTCCAATAATAATTTTACCAAACTTATCTAGATTATTTAATAATATATTTAGTAAACTAATTGTTGTTTTAAAATCAAAATGCATAAATAAATAATTAATAATGATGTAATCAAATTTCATGTTTTTAAAACTACTAGGTAATCCTTTCGAAATATCATGATAAATAAACTTTCCGTTAGGATGTCTTGTTTTTGCAATTTCAAGCATTGATTTTGAATAATCAATTCCAAAAAGATTAAATTTAGTAGGAATAACTTTTTCATATAACTTAGTAGTTCCACACCCAAGATCAAGGATATTAACTTTTTTCTTTTTTACAGATATTTCTTCTGAAATTATATCTTGTATGGTTTTATAACCAGAATAAGGAAAAAGTTTTTCCTTAACATCGTTATCAACTAAACCATCATATTCTTTTGCAATTGGATCATAAATACTATTCATATTATCCCTCATTAATTTGATTCAAGATGATATTCCAAATTAATTCATGATTAATTTTTGTTTCTATTGAATATTCAATCATAGTATCTTGTACTCTAGGTTTAATATTTTTTTCAATAATTTGCTTTTGTTTTATGATTTTATTCTTAGATAATTTATCAGCTTTCGTTAAAGCAATTAAAATTTTAAATCCACAACTTTTAAAATAATCATACATTAAAAGATCATCTTCATTAGGAGTTCTTCTTATATCCAATAATAAAATAGCTAAACTAGGCAATCCAGATTGTAGATATTCATCAATCATTGTTGCAAATTTAACCATTTCTGCTTGATTAACCTTTGCGTATCCATACCCAGGAATATCAACAAAATAAAACTTTTTATTAATGAGAAAGAAATTAATTAATCTTGTTTTTCCTGGCGTTTGAGATACTTTCGCAATCTTTTTCTGATTAAGTAAAGAATTAATAAAAGAAGATTTACCTACATTTGATCTGCCTGAAAACACAATTTGAGGTAGATCATCTTTAGGATAATTATCAGAATCAACCGCAGAAATAATAAACTCAGCACTCGTTATTTTCACATTATCACTCCATAAATATTATAACATTTAATTTTAATCATGTATATTTATTTATCAGTATAGATTACTGATAAAATATTTTGAGATTTTATAGTTTGTTTTGTGATTTCTATATCTGTAGATTTTATACTTGAAATAACCGCTAAATAATCGTAAATATTGATGTTTTTTAATATTAAATCAGAAAGAATATAATTGATTTTATATACATTTTCAAAATAACCAATGAAATTACCAATTCTACTGTGTTTATGAGCTAAGAAAATATCTTCTTCTATGGGCTCAAGTTTTCTTAATAATTCTTTTATACGTTTAATGAGTTTCTTAGGATTATTCGATTCACTGCCCACCGTAAAATATGCATAATGTTCAGTTATCTTTACATTTGTATTATACATATAATTAATTAGCTTTTCTTTATCTAAAATCTCGTAATTTTTTGAACTCTCACTAAAATGATATTCAAAAAAAAGAATAATTGCTAATCTTTTTAAACTTTCATCAACCTTATCAAATAGACCTAAATCAATCTTAATACCTAACATTGCATAACTAACTTTTTGATTTTTATTTAATTTTACTATATCATGAGTAGTTTTTGTCCCTAAATTAAAAATCAAGTTAGGTTTTATTAAACTAATACTTTTATTCTGATTAAAGTTAGATGCTTTAATAACATCTAAAATCAACTCAGGATCATAATTACTTGTGACTATTAATATCATATTGTTTGGACGGTAAAAATGCTCTATGGCTTGTTTTAACACATAGGAATTGATTTTATTAACTGAATCAATAGTTCCAGCTAAATCTATCCAAACTTTTTCATCAAGATACATTTGTTTTAATAGTTCATCATTAACTTGATTATACAAATTATCTTCATACATTAAAATCTCTTTTTTTATAATGTTTCTCTCTTTTTTTATTGTTTCTTCAGAAATATTTACTTTTGAAAAATGTTCTAAAAAACGTTTTAACAATGGAACAAAGTTTTCTTGAGAATTAAAATAATATTTAGTAACTTCTCGTGTAGTATAAGCGTTTATATCAGCATTTTTATCGGCAAACTCATCGCTCAAATTCTGCCCATCACTCTCAAAATATACATGTTCCAAAAAATGTGCAGTTCCTGCGGGTAATGAATAATTTAAAGCATTAAAATTATATTCTAAGTCTTGTCCACCAAAATTCACCTGTAGTGCGCAATAATTATCAATATGTTCTTTTTTTGGGTGAATATAAACTTCTAAACCATTTTCTAGTTTTTCATAGTAGATAAATTCATCTGTTAATAGCTTATTCTTAATCATTATAATCATCCTTTTTTGTATATCGATAGATTGTATCTAATGACAATAATAATGACGCTTCAACTAAATCAGCTTTTGTTATATTTTTATAATCATTAATTGTTTTATCTAAATCGAATCTTTGATTTTCTTCAATATCAGCTAAAATTGATAAATTTAGCAAACCAGATAAACTATCTGCACGAGATTTAAATTGTTTAATTAGATAATCCTTTGCTCGAATAATTTCTAAATCTGAAAATTCTCCATGTTTAACAGCATCAATAATAGATTTAATCTGATCTATGGCCTTATTCTCATCAACTGGTTCACATTCAAAATTAATATATAATATACCAGTATCATGATTATAACTGCTATAAATAAAATAGACTAAATTTAGTTCTTCTCTAATCACAGAAAATAATTTAGATTTAGAATAGCCCCCTATAATAATATTTAAGAGATTTAAAGCAAAATATAATCTTGAGTTAAAATTAACGTTAACTTTATAACCTAAGTATAATCTTGAAATACTTAATTCATCTACCTCTTTAATATCTTTTACATTAGAATTTATTTTATTATTATTATTATTAAAGTTTTTCAGCGTTTGAATTTGGGTGATTTTTCTTGGTCTTAAATTAGATTTTATAATATTATCAATCTCTTCAGAATCAAAATCACCAATCACAAAAATTTTCATTTGATCATTGTTTAACATATCGAAATAACTTTTAGTAATGGTTATTTTGTTTACATCTTTTAGTTTTTGTTCTACGGGATAAATTTTTAAACGCTTTTTATTATCATTAAGAATCGCTTTTTTAAAGTTTATATAAGCATGTGTTGGTTTATCTTGATTAAAAGTTTTTAGTATATCTTTTGCTTCATATAATTGGTCATTTACTGATTTTTGCGTTAAGTAATTATTGTATGTTTTAGGATTATAAATAAGCTCATTTAAAAACATAAAAGCATCTTTAGTTAAATTTATTTGGTCTCGTAAATATTTCTTGTTAACAAACTTTAAATAAAAGTTATTCGCCAATAAATTTCCACGGCTATAAATATCCGCTTTAAAAATAGCTCCATAAAGCATATCTAAATGCAAATTGAACTTATCTTTTGTCGGATATTTTCGCATATTATTCTCCAAAATATTAGGTATCATATTTCGCTCATTAAAAGTTTGATAATCATATAATGAAATAAAATTATATGCAACAATAATATGCTTATGTTTATTAATTTTTAGATAGTTAACTTCGATTCCATTAATTGTTTTTGAATAATAATCCATAAACCCCTCAATAAAAAAGGATGTTGCCATCCTTTGAATTATTCTGCCAATTCTAAGGCAATTTTCATCATATTTGTAAAAGCCGTTTGTCTTTCTTCAGGTGTAGTTGATTCAGAAGTAACTAATGAATCTGATACAGTTAGTAAACAAGCTGCTTTTTTATCTGTAACATTAGCATTATGAAACAATGCATATGATTCCATCTCAACGCCTAATAAGTCTTTTTCTTTAGCTTGTTTAATAGCATCATCCGGATTTTCTCGGTAAAATACATCGCTAGAGTGAACTATTCCTATATTTAAAGGTATATCTAAATCTTTTGCAATACTTACTAATTTATTATTTAAATCTCTTGAAGCCGGTAATGTATCGCGTTTTTCTTTGTTTTGTACATAGGCATAGGTAGATTCAGAAAAAGCTTCACTTGCTAAAATAGTATCATATAATTTTAAATCTTTTGAATAAGCTCCACAAGAACCAATTCTTACAATATTTTCTACATCAAAAAATTTGAATAATTCATATGAGTAAATTCCTATAGAAGGTTGACCCATTCCTGAACCCATAACTGAAATTTTTCTTCCATTATAATAACCTGTGTAACCAAACATATTTCTTACTTCATTAAATTGAGTTACATTATCTAAGAATGTATCAGCAATATATTTAGCTCTTAATGGATCTCCAGGCATTAATACTGTTTTTGCTATATCTTTTTTTTCTGCTTTTATATGTGGTGTTGACATATTATAATCCTCCTTTTTTAGCTTTTTCAATTAAATTTAAAGCTTCTTTATTGTTTACAATTGAAAAACGATAATACTGAGTTGCAAAAGTTGAATCAAATGTTATGGTTTTACCATTCTTGTCAACTTTTTGAAAATCAATCACAAATTTCTCGCCGTATTTAACAGATATACTAACTTGTTGTTGTTTTTTACTGCGTTTTTGCTTGAAGGCTTCTAAAAATAGTTCTCCATCTTTAATTATTAATGCAGATCGTTTTAATAAATAGCCTTGACGAGATTTTTTGAAAACTGGTATGTAAAGATCTATATCTCCGTGTTTTTCAAGTGAATAATTGTATAATACTTGCATTTGTTTCGCAGAATATTTAGTGATAGAAAAATCGCGCAAGAAACTATACAATAACGACATTATTAAAATAATAAATACAACTTCAATAGTAAAGTAATCAAATAGATATAAAACAGCTATAATAATTACTGCAGATATTAGCGTATAAAGAATAATTCTAAATAAATTTACTTTACCAACTAAATTTTTTGTTTGTTGAAAAACATCTTCTTGTAATCTACTCATTAGTAATCTGATCCTTCTTCATCATTCATAATTTTAACACCACTACTAGCTCCAATTCTTGTAGCTCCTGCTTCTACCATTTTTTCCAAATCTTCTTTAGAACGCACACCGCCAGCTGCCTTAACTTCCTTGCCATTAACATTCTTTTTCATAATTTTAACAGCTTCATAAGTTGCGCCACCAGTTCCAAAACCAGTAGATGTTTTAATAAATTCAGCGTTTGTTTTTCCAACAATTTGACTTACTTTTATAATTTCTTCTTCTTCTAAATAACATATTTCAATAATAACTTTAACGAGTTTGTCACCAGCTGCTTTACAAACGTGATTAATCTCATCTTCAATATAGTCATAATCTTTTTCTTTTAGTTTTCCAATGTTAATAACCATATCGATTTCATCAGCGCCATTTTTAACTGCATTTAAAGTCTCAAACACTTTTGTTTCAGTTGTGTTTGCTCCTAAAGGAAATCCAATTACAGTACAAACTAAAACATCGCTATCATGCAATTTCTTTTCAGCATAAGCAACATGTACAGGATTAATACATACACTTTTAAAATTGTATTCTTTAGCTTCATTAATAAGCTTTTCTATATCTTTTTTTGTTCCAAAAGCTTTTAAATATGTATGGTCAATTAATTTATTATATTTCATAATTACCTCCTTAAGTAACCAATATAATTATACATTATATTATAATTAAATTCAAAAAAACATTGCCGTAAGTCATAAAGACTTCGGCAGTATGTTTTTATATATTTTTAACAACATCTTCGCATCTTTTACAGATTCCATCTTCGTTTACTATTTCAACTACTTGCCAACAACGATCGCAAGTTGTTCCCTCAGCTGGTAATATGTCAATTGATATATCTTTACCTTTATAAGTTCCAAATCCGGAATCTAATATTTCTAGTTTAGATACAATAAAAGCTTGTTTTAAATCAATATTTAATTTATCTAATAATTCTCTTGTTTTTTCCTTAGGATGAAGTCTCATATGAGCTTTTAAACTTTTTCCAATTACTTTATCATTTCTAGCATTTTCTAAAGCTTTCAAAACATCTTCACGTAAACTTAAGAAATCTTCCATTAATTTTTCATTAGCAAATGATAACTCTTCAACTTTTGGCATATCTAATAAATAAACATCTTCAAGATGATTAATATTTGGAATGTGTGAATAAGTTTCAGATGTTGTGTGTGGAATGAGTGGTGCTAAAAGTCTTACTAAAGTATCTAAAACTTTGAAAATAACTGTTTGAATATTTCTTCTATTTTGAGAATTAGTTTCTTCGATATATAACACATCTTTTGCCGGATCTAAATAAAAAGATGAAACGAATGTAGCAAAATTAGTTATTTTACGGTAAACAATATCAAATCTAAACTCATCATAAGCATTTAATACTTCTTTAATTAAGTGATTGTTTTTAACAAGAACATATTTATCTAAATCATCTAACTTAGAAAAATCTTGTTTATTTTTATTGTTATCATAGTCAAATAAGTTACCTAATAAAAATTTCATAGTATTTCTAACTTTACGATATGACTCTGAAACTTGTTTAATTAAATCGTTTGATAATCTAACATCAGCTTGATAATCAACACTAGCAACCCAAAGTCTAAAGATATCAGCACCTAAGGTGTTAGCAATCTTATTTGGATCAACGACATTACCTTGTGATTTAGACATTTTTTTGCCTTCACCATCTAAAACGAATCCATGAGACACTAAAGTTTTATAAGGAGATTCTCCTTTAGTTGCAACACCAGTTATTAAACTAGAATTAAACCAACCTCTATATTGGTCAGAACCTTCGATATAAATATCAGCAGGATAACCATAACCTCTTTCTAACATACCACCATGATGACTTGAACCAGAATCAAACCAAACATCCATAATATCTGTTTCCTTTTTAAAGATGTTATTAGGCGAATCAGGATGAGTATATCCTGGAGGTAATAATTCGTTTACTTCTTTTGTATACCAAGCATTAGAACCTTCTTTTTCAACTATTTTAGCAAAATGTTCAATAACTTCTGGATCTAATATAGCAGTCCCTTTTTCAGTATAAAACGCAGGAATTGGAACTCCCCAAGTCCTTTGTCTTGAAATACACCAAGAACCACGATCTTTTATCATATTAGATAGTCTTACACTACCCCAAGAAGGGTACCATTTTATAGTTTGAATTTCTTTTAAAATATCATCTCTAATAATATCAATTGAAGCAAACCATTGTGGAGTAGCTCTAAAAATAACTGGTTTTTTTGTTCTCCAATCATGTGGATATGAATGAGTCATATCAAACTTGCCTAATAAAGACTTTTTTTCAAAAAGAGCATCAATAATCTCAGGATTTGCTTTATCAACATATAAACCAGCAAATCTTTCTCCTGCTTCACCAGTCATTAAACCTTGTTCATCTACAGGACAAAATACATCTAAGTTATATTTTTGTCCAACAACAAAGTCTTCTTCACCGTGCCCTGGTGCTGTATGTACTAATCCAGTACCATCTTCAGTGGTTACATGATCGCCCAAAATAATAGGTGAAACTCTATCATACAAAGGATGCTTATAAGTCATACCTTCTAATTCCCATCCAAAAATATTTTGGATTTTAGTCACATTTTTCCAATCTAATAACTCTTTTAAAGTTTCAAGACGTTCTCTTCCAACCAAAAAATATTCTCCATTAGTTTTAATTAAAGTGTATTCTATTTCCGGACCAACAGCAATTGCTAAATTAGCAGGAATTGTCCAAGGTGTAGTTGTCCAAATAACAAAATTAGTGTTTTTAGGAAGTTTATCTAAAGTATCTCTAGCTTCCATAGCGATATATATTGAAGGTGAAACAACATCTTTATATTCTATTTCAGCTTCAGCTAAAGCAGTTTCGCTTGATGGAGACCAATAAACAGGTTTTAATCCTTTGTAGATTAAACCTTTTTTTACCATTTCATTAAATACTTTATATTGAGCTGCTTCATATTCTTTCTCAAGAGTAATATATGGTTTATCCCATTCCCCAAGAATTCCTAAACGTTTAAACTGAACTTTTTGAATTTCAATTTGTTCTAAAGCGTACTCTTTACAAAGGTTTCTAAACTTGGCAAGATCCATTTCTTTGCGATTAACTTTTTTATTCTTTGTCAACGCATTTTCAATTGGCAAACCATGTGTATCCCATCCTGGTAAATATGGGGCCTTAAAGCCACTCATATTTTTATACCTAACAATAAAATCTTTTAAAATTTTATTTAATGCATGTCCTGCATGAATTGATCCATTTGCATATGGAGGCCCATCATGCAAAAAATATTTTGGCCGATTCTTATTTTTCTCCAAAACTTTCTCATATATATTTGTGTTTTCCCATTCTGTTTGCATATTGGGTTCTTTTTTTCCTAAATTACCTCGCATAGGAAAATCTGTTTTAGGGATTAATAACGTATCTTTAAAATCTTTCTTTTCCATCTAAATTCCTCCTTAAATAAAAAAACGTCCTAATCAAAGGACGTCTATAACGCGGTACCACCTTAATTCTAGTTTTCACTAGCACTCTATCGTCCGTTAACGCCGGAAACGAGATTAACTACTCACTTCGCTAATCTAACTCCTAGGTGATAAAAGATTCCTTGCTTGTTTTCAGCCCATACAAGCTCTCTGTTATTAAAATCTTTATTGTCCTAATCTTCGTTTTATTCTCTACCAATTATACAAAAATTAGTTGAAATTTGCAAGCACAATAAAATTTAATTGAAAATTAATATAAACGCAGTAGCTGAAGCAGCCACAGCTGAACCTACTAACCGTAATATAAACCAGTAAATAAGTAAGCCAACCATTGGGGTAAAGTCCATGCCACTAAACACAAACCAACCTCTGAAAACGCCTAAATAAGGGTTAACTATGCTTCTCAATATTTGATAAAATCTTGAGTTAACTAATGGTGTCCAAGATAAAATAATATATGCAATCATCACAAAGTAATACATATATAAAAAGTAATAAATAATCAGTAATAATCTATCCATTACGAATCATTCCGATACTCATCAACAAATCTTTTTAAAGTTGGCCCTAATAAATCACTTTTTTGTGCCATTAAGTATATCTTATCTTGAATTTTAACGATTTCACCATCACATGCATAAAGAACACCTGATAAAAATATCAATACTTCATTAGCTTCAGATATTAAAGTATCGGTAAAATTCAAAACAATTGGTTCACGATGCATAATAAATTCAGCATACTTATATATGTTTTTATTATCATTCACCTTGATAAAAGTTATATCATCAAATTCAACATCGGTTGGTTCAATCTTGTTTTTCCGACTAAATAAACCCATTATATTCCTCCTCGTATAAAAAACTACCAATTCTTAAATGAGTAGCTCCCATTTCAATTGCAATTTCAAAATCATTACTCATACCCATAGATAGTTTAGAAACTTTATTATCCTTTATTTTTTGATCAAATAAGTTTTTTAGGTCAAGCAATACTTGAAAGTTTTCTTTTATTATAGCTAAATTATCAGTATGTTTTGCCATACCCATAAAACCAATCACATTAATTTTATCATAATCTTTGATTTTATTGTAGAAATCTAAAACATTTTCTGGTTTTAAACCATATTTATTCGGATCATTAGCAATATTGACTTCTAAAAAGCAAGGCAAAGGTTTATTTCTTCTTTTTTCAATCTCATCAGCTAAGGAAATTCTATCCAAAGAATGTAAAAAATCAATCTTGTTAATCATTTTTTTTACTTTCTTTGATTGTAAATGACCAATAAAATGCCAAGTAATATCATCTGCTTTAAATGTCTCATACTTCTCTAAAAAATTCTTTACACGATTTTCTCCTAAATCATTTATACCAGCAGCTAATAAACTTCTAACTTCTTCATTACCGACATATTTTGTCACAGCAATTAGCACTTGATCAGTTAATTTTCTTTCTAGATGATTTAAGTTTTTCTTATTTAACAAATATAACACTCCCTAAATATTCTTTTTTCGACTTAAAAAAGATATAACGCTTGAAAAAAATATAACATAGATAGCTAATAATATATTAACAAAAGTATTATTAATTACGAAAGCAATCAATAAAACTACAATGATAAAATTAATAATTGTAATCGAAATGGCAATAAGTTTATTCTTTAACAAGATTATTCACCTTTTTTCTTAATTCATTTAATCCTGATTGAGTTTGATTAGCAAACTTTAAAGGAGTAATTGAAATAAAACCATTATTAACTGCATATAAATCTGTTTCTTCTGTAAACTCTTCATTTAGAAAATTTCTTTTTGTAACATAGAATTCATCTTCTTTAACGTAAAAATGTCTAGTTGGCCTAAAACCTAAATCTGTAATCATAATACCTTTAGATTTATTAAATTTACGAGAAATAAAATTCACATTTAACAGATATTTATTTGACAATAAATTATTATCAAATATGAAGTTTAAAACTTTTTTCAAATCTTTTTTCGTTTGATTCAAATGATTATAATCAGCAGAAAGAGCTACCGCGGGTATTTTTGCCTTTAAAGCCTCCATACAAGCGCCAACTGTACCTGAATAGACTGTATCTGCGCCTAAATTAAAACCTGAATTTATACCTGATATGACAACATCGGGTCTAATATTTAATCCGTGTAAAGCCAAAGCCACACTATCAGCTGGAGTACCTTCAATTGAATAAATTTTTTCGCCATGCTCAAATACTTTTACTTTATCCCAGAAAATTCGTGATACAGATGCGCCAGACATATGATTATCTGGGGCAACTAAATATACATCACCAAAAGTTTGTAAAACTTTATATAAATGTTTAATTCCTTCTGCGTTATATCCATCATCATTAGTAAGTAATATTTTCATTATAATCGAATCCGATCCTTTAATTTTGGATTTGCTTTATATAACAATAGAACATGACCAATTTTATATATAACATAGATTCCTGATTTTGTTAATTCATCAATAACTTTTTCAAAACTGTCTGGACAGTTTTTTAAAACAGATACTCGACCAACTTCATGCTTATCCAAATTCTCAATTATATTGTTTATAACACTCTTAGTAATACCTGCTTGTCCAATTTGAAACATAATAGGTCTTTCATTGGCCAACCTTCTTAATTTAGCTTTTTGTTTTCCTTTTAAATTCATTTTTTTCACTCCTTAAAATAGTGGTAATAGTATAGCCATACTAATCGTATAGTAGATTGTTAATGTTATTATATCAGAAATTGTTGTAATAAACGGACCAGATGCAACTGCTGGGTCAATTTTTAACTTAGTCATAATTATTGGAATTAATCCCCCTAAAGTTGTGGAGATAATCAAAGCAACAAATATAGAACCTGAAGTTACAATCGCATAAATATAATCAATATTTTCTAGATAACCCTTTGTAGTTAGGTTTGTTAATAATATCATACCTATAACAATTATTCCAATCAATAGACCCTGCATTATTCCGGTTCGAATTTCTCGATAAATCATCTTTTTTAATATAGTTTGGCTAGGATTATCATTTTTAGTTAAATATCTAATTGTTACGGCTAAACTCTGTGTACCTGTATTACCTGCCATATCCAAAATCAACGGTAAAAACACAGCTAATTTAGCAGCTAATAAAGGTGCTGAGCCAGATAAACTATCATCAAAAAAAGATAGTATAAAAGAAGTAATCATCGATAACAATAGTAAGATAGATAACCATGGGAGTCTGCTTTTAACTGACTTTAATACTCCAAATGATTCAATTTTACTATCAAAATCAGAAAGACCAGCAAACTTAGTATAATCCTCTTCCTCAGCTAAGGTAATAATATCCATTAAATCATCATGAGTTACTACACCTATAATGTGATTTTCTTTTGTTATTATTGGTAATGATGATTCCTTAGTTTCTTGCATTATTTTAGCAACATATTCTATATTATCTTCTGGATATACTTTTGGAAATCTTGATTCAACTATATCGCTTATATTTTCATCCGCTCTAGCTACGATTAAATCTTTTAATTTTATATAACCAACTAATTCATTATTATCTAAAATATATATTAATGAAATATAATCTGTCTCATGAGCAAGATTAATAACTTGTTTCATCGCCTCTTTAACAGAACAATTAATATCTAAAGTTAAGAAGCTATCATTCAAATACGAACCAATCTCGTATTCTGTATACTTCATTATTTTAAGAATTTGTCTTCTTCTTGTCTTTTCTATTTTATTTAATAATTCTATACCTTGCTTTTTTAAACCTTTAATCAAATCAACACTTAAATCTAAATCCATTAATGATATTATTATAGCAACTAATTCCTTGGAAAATAACTGCATTAAATCTTGAACTTCTTCAACAGAAAAGTATTCAAATATCTCAGCAGAAAAATCTTCGGGAAAATTTTCAAATAGATTTTTTATTGTATCTTCTTCCAATTCTAAAATAACTCTTGATAAATCATATGGATGGTATTTATCTAATAATTTATGTAAATTTATTGAATTAATATTATCTAGTATAATATTTGATATTTCGTTTTTATAATCTTTTGATGTTAATCTTTCTTCCATATAACCTCCCCCTCTAACTTAAACTCGCAATAAATGTTGTTGCTAATCCAAAATAGATTAGCAAAGAGAATATATCATTGATTGTCGTAATAAATGGTCCTGATGCAGTTGCAGGATCTATTTTAATTGCATTAATAAATAACGGAACTAAACTACCTGCTAATGTTGCTACAATTAATGCGATGCTAATTGAAAGCGAGATAACAAAAGCCATATTTAAACCTTGTTCAAAAGAATCACCCCGAATAAGATTAAATAACATAACTAATATAAACAAACCAATTCCAACTAACACTCCGTTTATTAAACCAGTTAAAAACTCCTTAAATAAGTGCTTAATAATACTTGTCTTTGTTTTTAACTGACTAGTAGCGAACATCCTAATAATAACACCTAAACCTTGTGTACTAGAATTTCCTGCCATATTCAAAATCAGTGGCATAAAAACTGCTAAAGTTGTTAGAGTTTGTAACTCTCTTTCATAACTTGTAATAATTGATGAAGTAATTAAATTAACAAATAGCAATATAATTAACCAAGGTAATCGTTTTTTTAAAGAAGAAAACACGGTTTCGTTTTCCTCGATTCGAACATCAGTCAATCCCGCTAAATTAGCATAGTCAGATTGTGACTCCTCATTCAATACTTCAACTATATCATCAAATGAAACAATACCTATTAATTGTTTATCATGACTAACTACTGGTAATAATTGAAAATCATAATTTTTCATTAACTCAATTGATTCTTCTAGGTCGGTTGTAGGATATAAGTATACTAAATTACTTACCATAACATCTTCAACTAAAGAAGCTTTTTCGTTGCCTTTATTAATCAATTCTTTTAAAGATATAGTGCCCACTAAATTGTTTGAGTCATTTACTACATAAATATTATGAATATATTCTACATTTGGTGCATCAGCAACAACTTTTTTAATAGCAGTAGCTATTGTCATATCTCGATTGATTTTAACATAGTTAGTATTCATAATTGATCCAACTAAATTATCATTAAAATTTAAATAAGCTTTAATTGTTTTTCTTTTCTTAGGATCAATTAACGCTAAGAAAGTTAACTGTTTATCTTTATCTTCAATAATCTCAATAATATCTACTAAATCATCAGTTTCAATATTTTGAAATATATTAATAATTGTTGTTATATTCATTTCTTCTAATAACAAAAATGCATCTTTAGGAGATAGCTCTTCAAAAACCTCAGTTAACTTAAACATTGAGAGAGATTTGTAAAGTTTTTTTCTTAATAATGGATCTAAATCTAATAATACTTTGGCGATTTCGTAAGCATGAAACTCATCTATTTTAAAAGCTAATTCATTATCATTTATATTCTCAATTAAAATAGATTTAATATCTTCTAATAAGGCTTTATTTAGTATATCCATTAGTTAATCTCCTTTGAATAAATTTTATCATTATTTACTATAAAAAACAATAAACATTAAAAAAGACTGGCAAGCCAGTCTTTAATCTTTAAATGAATTTTTTAGCCAAGAAGGGACATTTATTTCATCTTCTTTATTTTCTTCTTTTTCTTTTGCTTTATTAAGAATTTGTTTTTTCTGTTTTTTTGTTTTTTTACGTTTCTTTTTCTTTTTAGGAATTTCAATTTCTTCATCAGGTTCTTCTTCAAGTGGTTTTTTATCGATCTTATCTTCTTTATTAAATATTGGATCATCACTAAAACCAGTTGCAATAACAGTTACTACTAATTCATCTCCTAAATCAGAATTAATTGCAGAACCATAAATTATATTTATATCAGTTGTTGAACTCTTGTGGATTTCATCAATAACTTCATCCATTTCATATAGTGAAGCTTGAAAATTTGATGTTATATTCACAATAGCATCAGTAGCACCATTTATAGAAGTCTCTAGTAATGGTGATCTAATAGCTTCTCTAGCAGCTTCTACAGCGCGGTTAGGACCTTCTGCAACACCAATTCCCATTAATGCTGTTCCTTTATCCTTCATTACTGTTTTTACATCAGCAAAGTCAACATTAACAACGCCAGGTATTGCAATAATTTCTGTAATCCCTTGAACACCTTGTCGTAAAACTTTATCTGCTTCTCTAAATGCATCTAAGTATGATGTATTTCTATCAACAACATAGAATAATTTATCATTTGGAATAACAATTAAGGTATCTACATAAGGTTTTAATGCTTCTAATCCTTCTAAAGCCACTGTTGAACGACGTTTGCCTTCAAAACCAAATGGTTTAGTAACAATTCCAATTGTTAAACAACCCATTTCTCTAGCGATTCTAGCAACTATAGGAGATGCGCCAGTACCAGTTCCACCGCCCATACCAGCAGTAATAAATACCATATCTGTTTCTGCTAATAATTCACGTATTTCATCTTCTGTTTCCTCTGCTGCCTGTCTTCCAACATCTGGGTTTGCTCCAGCGCCTAAACCTCTAGTTAGATTCTTTCCAAGTTGTAATCTAATATCAGCTTTTGATAACTTTAATACCTGTGCATCAGTATTCATTGCGACAAACTCAACGCCTTGAACTTCATTCTCAATCATTCTATTAACTGCTGAACCGCCACCGCCACCAACTCCAATAACTTTAATATTGGGCTTTTGATTAAACTTTTCATCCATATTGAACATGGCATACCTCCAAAATTCTAACTTTATCTTATCACAAAAGAATAAGATTATAAATACGATATTTATAAAATGTTATTATTTATAATATTTTTTAAAAAATTTGTTTTTAAATTCAAGTAAATTATCATTTTTTATACTCTCTCTAATGTCTTTCATTAATTGTTTTAAGAAATATAAATTATGATAAGTTACTAAGCGTTGTCCTAAAAACTCTTTTCCTTTAAATAAGTGTCGTAAATAACTTCTTGAATAATTTTTACAAACCTTACAATCACACTCTTCATCTAGTGGACTAAGATCTTTTTCATAGATTTTATTTTTAATAACGACTTTGCCATTTGAAGTCATAGCTGTACCATGTCTTGCGATTCTCGTTGGCAAAACACAATCAAACATATCTATTCCATTAATTGCGCCAATAATTAAATCATCAGGAGAACCAACTCCCATCAAATATCTTGGTTTATTTTCTGGCAGTTTATCTTTTAAATACTCTAAAACTTCATACATCTGTGATTTAGTCTCACCAACACTTAAACCACCTATCGAATATCCAGGAAAATCAATTTTAGTAAGTTCATCAATTGCATATTGTCTTAAATCTTTATATGGACCTCCCTGAACAATGCCAAATAAAGCTTGTTTATCAGGGAATTTATGAGCATCTTTACCTCGTTTAGCCCAGCGTATAGTGCGTTCAACTGAAGATTTATGATAATCGTATTCTGAATTAAAAGGCGGACATTCATCAAAACTCATAATGATATCAGCACCTAAATTATTTTGAATCTCTATACTCTTTTCTGGACTCATTTTTAATATTGCACCACTTAAATGATGTCTAAAAGTAACACCTTCTTCATTAATGTCACGCATCTTAGCTAAAGAAAATACTTGATAACCACCAGAATCTGTTAATAAAGCATGATTCCAGTTCATAAAACCACGAATACCACCATGTTCTTTAACAATCTCATCACCAGGTTGTAACCATAAATGATAAGTATTACCTAAAATTAAACCATCAGAAACCTCTTCAATTTCTTGTGGTTCTAATGTTTTAACACTTGCTTGTGTTCCTACTGGCATAAAAATAGGCGTTTCAAAACTTCCGTTCGGAGTATGTAAAACACCATATCTAGCACCAGTTTCTTTATCCTTATGGATTAATTCATACTTAATTGCCATTATAAAATTATTCCGTATTGCTCTCCAGTAATGCCTACGGCATTTCCTTCATCAGTATCAATATGCATTGCTGATTTAAAATCATCTCTTACTCTTATAATAACATCATCTAAAATTGTTGAGCGGTTTTCTGTTTTTATCTTAACAGCAACAACTTGTTTATCATTTACTCCAAATTTTTGAGCATCTTCTGGAGTTAAATGAATGTGTCTTTTAGCTACAATAAGACCTTCATCTAATTCAACTTTCCCTTTAGGCCCTACTATGGTGCATTTAGCAGATTCTGCTATATCTCCCGATTCTCTAATTGGAGCTTTTATACCAATAGATCGAGCATCAGTCAAAGAAATCTCAATTTGAGTGTTTTTTCTAACCGGACCAAGAATTGAAACTCTAGGTAATTCACTTTTAGGTCCAACAACTTTTACCTTTTCTTCTGCAGCAAACTGACCTGGTTGCGATAACTCCTTCTTTATAGTTAATTGGTAATCTTTTCCAAATAAAATATCTAAATGTTTTCTAGACAAATGACAATGTCTTGCTGAAACTTCAATTAAAATCTTTTTTTCCATAATATCCTCCTTAAACTTAACTCTTATTTTACTAAATTTAATGATTTTAATCAAACTATTATTGCCATTTTAAATATATTTGTTATAATAAAATGTCATAAACAACGCAGTTCGAAAAATCCTGCGTAAAAAAACTAGGAGGAAATTATGCCAAACGAAATCATTTGGTTGTTATTTGCAACAGTAAATTTTACATTTTTCTTGTTATTTTATAAACTATTTGGAAGATTAGGAATTTTTATTTGGATAGTTTTAGCAACTATCCTTGCTAATATACAAGTTCTTGCTTTAGTTGATTTATTTACGATTGAGGCTAATCTAGGTAATATTTTGTATGGTACTATCTTTTTAGCTACCGATGTTTTAAATGAAATTTACGGAAAAAAGGAAGCTAAAAAGGCTGTGTTTATTGGTTTTGGAGTAATGTTTGTAACAGTTGTCATCATGCAAATAGCAATTCAGTTCAATCCTAATCCTGAAGATTGGGCTATGCCGTATTTAAAAGAAATATTTGGGTTTTTGCCAATTGTTTTTCTCGCAAGTATGACAGCTTTCTTTGTTTCACAGTTAGTTGATATTTATATATTTGCAAAAATTAAAGAAAAACTTCCTAATACCAAATACCTTTGGATAAGGAACAATGGATCTACTTTAATTTCTCAATTTATTGACACAATTATATTTGTTCCTATTGCTTTCTATGCGTCATTTACTAATCAAGTAATTTTTAATTTAATCATATCAACATATATTATTAAACTAATTGTTGCTTTAATTGATACACCTGTTATCTATATTGCAAAAAAAATTACCCCTGTTGAATATTAATTGATGGAAAATATTCCATATATATAAGAAAAAGAACCGTGAGGTTCTTTTTTAATTTATCAACATTGCATCTCCAAAAGAAAAAAACCTATACCTATGTTTAATGGCTTCTTCATAAGCATTAAAAATAATCTCTTTACTCGCAAATGCAGAAACTAACATTAATAAAGTAGATTGAGGTAGATGAAAGTTTGTTAAAAGACTATCAATTGCCTCAAATTTATAACCAGGATAAATAAATATATCAGTAAAGCCAGAATCTTGTTTAAACTTTTTATGCTTTTTATAAATAGTTTCTAAAGTTCTGACTGAAGTTGTTCCTACTGCAATAATTTTATTTTTATTTGTTTTTGCTTTATTTAGTACTTTAGCTGTTTCATCATCTAAATGATAAAATTCACTATGCATTTTATGGTTTTTTACATCATCAACTACTACAGGTCTAAAAGTACCCAATCCAACATGTAATGTTAGATATTCTACTTTAACACCCTTTTGTTTTATTTGAGTTAATAATTCTTTAGTAAAATGTAATCCAGCTGTCGGACTCGCTGCTGAACCCAATACTTTAGAATATACAGTTTGATAACGTTCTTGGTTTTCGAGTTTTGTGTGAATATATGGAGGTAGAGGCATTTCGCCTAGTTCTTCTAATAAATTTTCTAAATCACCATCATATTCTAATTTAAAATGTCTGATTCCTTCATCCAAAACTTCAATACATTTAACAATTAAACGATCATCACCAAAACTAATCTTTGTTCCAAGTTTTACTCTTCTAGCGGGTTTTACTAATGCTTCCCATAATTTTTCACCATATTGATTAAGCAATAAAACTTCAATATGAGCTTTAGTTTTAGCTTTTATCCCATGTAATCTTGCAGGTAAAACCTTTGTATCATTTAAAACTAAAACATCATTCTTGTTTAAATAATCAATTATATTTGAAAACTTATCATGTTGTAATTCAAAATTATTTTTATTTACAACTAATAGTTTTGACTGACTACGCTTTTCAAGTGGAGTTTGGGCAATCAATTCTTCTGGTAGGTCATAATTAAAGTCTTTTGTTCTCATTAAAATAATGCTCCTTGATAAGATTTTTTTAAATGCTTATAGGCCTTTTCAGTAACAATTCTTCCTCTAGGTGTTCGACTAATAAATCCTTTTTGAATAAGATAAGGTTCATATACATCTTCTAAAGTTGTAGGATCTTCAGAAATTGAAGTTGCGATTGTATCAATTCCTACAGGGCCACCATGATATTTCTCAATAATACCCATTAAATACTCACGGTCTTTGTTATCAAGTCCCATATCATCTATCTTAAGCTTATTTAAAGCGATTTTGGTAATGTCATAAGTAATATACCCATCGCCTAAAATATCTGCGAAATCTCTAACTCTACGAAATAGCCGATTCACAATTCTAGGTGTTCCTCTACTTCTCTTTGCTAATTCACAAATTGCTTTATCTTCAGCAGCACATTCATAGATATTAGCTGTTCGTTTACAAATAGTTTCTAAATCTTGATCGTTATAAAATTCAAGTTTATGAACAATTCCAAATCGATCTCTTAAAGGCCCTGTTAAATCGCCAAATCTAGTAGTCGCTCCAATCAGTGTAAAAGGAGACAAATCTACTCTAATTGATTTAGCGCCAGAATCTTTTCCAACAACGATGTCAATAACATAATCTTCCATTGAAGAATATAAAATTTCTTCTACAATCTTCGGTAAACGATGTATTTCATCAATAAATAAAACATCTCCCGGTTCTAAAGAAGTTAAAATAGCAGCCAAATCACCTGTTCTTTCAACAGTTGGGCCACTTACTGATTTTATATTAACATCTAATTCATTAGCTATTACTTGCGCTAAAGTAGTTTTACCTAATCCCGGAGGTCCATAAAGTAAAACATGATCTAGAGATTCATTGCGTTTTTTAGCTGCTTGTACAGCAATTTTTATCATTTCTTTAACATCTTTTTGACCTATGTACTCCTTAAAGAATTTCGGACGTAAAGTAACATCTATTTCTTCATCAACTAACAAATCACTAGTTATTATTCTTTTATCCATAATCCACCTCATAAATATTATATCAATTTACAATAAAAATAACACCCCTATTTTAAGGTATATTATTGATTATTAACTAAGATTATATTATAATTAAACTATAAATGTTCTTGAGGAGAGAAAAATGGCAAACAAAGGCGATATCATAAAAAAATATTATAATGAATATCCACAATTTTATGCCAATAATAACATCCGTTTATCTAAATTAAAACGGACTTTTTCTTCTGAGAAAAAACTATACCGAGAACAAATCAACCATTTAAATCATAATCTTAAAGAAATTCAGACTCAACATAGCCTTGAACTTAAAGGAATTCATCAAAACACCATAATCCAAAAAACAAATATTTTTGAAAAATATAAAAAAATTAAAAATGAATTTGATAACGATTTTAACAACGTTAATGATTTGATAGAACAAAAAATCTTTGATGAAGAAAAATTATATAATGAAATTCTTGAAGAATTTGAAAATCGTCGACAAGATGCGCTATCTATTTATCTTGATTTAATCAAAAAAAATAATCAAGAAATCGATAAAGAAATGCAAGTTCATCATGACTTTATCGATAAAGAAGCTAATAAACTTCAAAATTTAAAAATAAAATATGATAACCTAAATGCTAAATTATCTAATAAAATGTTATGGACTATTGAAAAAACAAAGAATGCTTTAACTAAGCTAAATAATCAACTTCAAACCAATGATAGAGATAATTTGATTTTCTTAAACAAAAAAATCATTGATTCATTAACTGATTTAAGAGGAACTAGAAATGATATAAACTCTCTTTTCAAATCTACTTCTGATGAACTACAAGACTATCAAGAAATCATTAGAAAAGAACGTAAATCTAAACAAAAGCCATTTGAGAACATCAACCAAGAAATAATTCAAAAGATTGTAAAACAAATTAAACAAGCAAATGAAAATAAAATTAAATATCAAAACATTATTAAATCTGATTTATTATACTCTCAAAGAAAATTATATCCTTTGATTTTAAAAGCATATCAACAAAGCAAACAAGATTCACTAGAAAAATATGTATTACAAAATGATATAATTGTAAAAAAAGCTAGTTTTCTAATCGAAAAAATAGAAAAAGTAACTAACTATAATATTTCAAATTATCAAACTAAAATAAAAGAGATAAAAACTGAAGCTTTTACAAGAAATGAAGAAATTAAATTTACATACTCAGTACCTACTCAATATATTGTTAATGCAATTAACATATATTCAAACTATAATTTTTATTTCAATCAAGGGTTTGATGATCTTGATAAGTTACTTACACAATTAATCGATTTTATTCAAAATTTTAACGAAGCTAAAGATAGTGAGATATCAACTACTAAAAAAGAATTTTCTAATTATCAAACTAATTTTTTAGCACAAATAAATGAAATTTCTGAAAATCTTTCAAATTTATTATATGAAATTGATGAGATATCTTATCGAATATCTACTCTAGAATCTAAACATAGATTAAACGTTGCTGAAATAAAAAAAGATATAGTTAACATCGATGTTAAAGGTGACTATAAGAAATACTTAGAATCACTTGAAATTGATTATAAAATAGCTAATAATAATTATCAAAATCGTATAAAAAAACTAAATGTTTTAAGTTTATACTCTCAAAAAGTCCAAGATATTTACAAAAAAAGTTCAGAATTAAACAAAGAATTAGAAATAAATTTACTTGATACTGAATTAAACAAAATTATCAACCAAAAAGAATCGCTGGCTCATAAAGACTATTACAACAATTTAATTAATCAATTTAATGCCTTTTATAGTTATCAAACTAAACTTTCAGAAGCTTTCCTTAAGATAGTTAAATTAAATTTATTAGATAACACAAAAAGAGTTAACTACTATTATTCTAAAAAATTTTATTATCATAAAGATAGATTAGAAGATAGAATTAATAATGCATCTAATCAAGTTATCCAATACATCAAAAACTCACAAGTTAAAATCGA
>JAIPGD010000059.1 GCA_021736305.1 Candidatus Izemoplasma sp. | reverse complement strand
TATATGAAATTGATGAGATATCTTATCGAATATCTACTCTAGAATCTAAACATAGATTAAACGTTGCTGAGATAAAAAAAGATATAGTTAACATCGATGTTAAAGGTGACTATAAAAAATACTTGGAATCACTTGAAATTGATTATAAAATCGCTAATAATAATTATCAAACTCGTATAAAAAAACTAAATGTTTTAAGTTTATACTCTCAAAAAGTCCAAGATATTTACAAAAAAAGTTCGGAATTAAACAAAGAATTAGAAATAAATTTACTGGATACAGAATTAAACAAAATTATTAATCAAAAAGAATCGCTTGCTCATAAAGACTATTACAATAATTTAATTAATCAATTTAATGCCTTTTATAGTTATCAAACTAAACTTTCAGAAGCTTTTCTTAAAATAGTTAAATTAAATTTATTAGATAACACCAAAAGAGTTAACTACTATTATTCTAAAAAATTTTATTATCATAAAGATAGATTAGAAGATAGAATTAATAATGCATCTAATCAAGTTATCCAATACATCAAAAACTCACAAGTTAAAATCGATATAAATAATAACCAAACTGATACTATTATCGGTTATTTAAATTCGTCGAAGAAACGCTATTCTCATCTTACATATATTGAAAAATCAAGATTAGGTTTACTTAAAAAACTTGATGAAAACGAAAAAAATAAAATTAGCAAAATTAAGAATGAAATATTAACTAATTATAGAGATAAAAACAAACAACAAGAATCCACAAAAACAAGGATAAATAAATCTATTTATTTCTTTAAAAGACAATTACTTCTACTAGAAAGTAACTCATTAGCAAAAATACTTAAATTAAATCAACATAGTGGTTATTATAAAAATGTTCTATGGATTATTACTCAGATTCATTATGATTTAATTAATTACTCATATAATTACCACTCAACTAAAAACATTATTAAGTTAAACAACCTTTATGATGATTTTATTGTTGATTTCACAAAAAAATCAATATCTATCTTTGATAAAATAAACAATAAAAAAACAAAAAAAATACCAACATTATTAAAAGAATATCTAATTTTCGCTATAGAAAAGCAAAAAAAAGCACTTCAAAAATATTTCCGAATAATCCAAAATATTTCTGATGAAAGACTAAATGTTCAAATAAAAGAAATTGCTTACACTAAAATCAATACCAATAATCATAAAAATATTATCGAAAAAGAATTTGATAAAATAGCTGAAAAGAGCGTTAAGATAAGAGATAATTCTAGAAAACAACAAGAAAACATTCAAAAGAAAGCCTACAAATTAAATAACTACCTAGAAAAACAAGTTAAAAATACTAACGATAACTTTATTAATAAAAAAGCTTTTACTGACAATAAAATTTCTTATATTAAAAACCATATAAAAAAACAAATTAACCAAAATGATAAAAAACTAGTAAAAATGCTTAAAGAATTTGATCAATCTATTTATGAAAATCAAATGAATTTAAAAAAAGATTATTATATTCAAATGAAAATGCTTAATAATCTTAAAAATAAAATTGATATTGATTTTCAATCTGAATCTAAGTTTATTGAAGCTATTTCTTCTACTTATATTGATAAAATCAACTTGACCCAAGATCAGTTAAAAACTCAACTTAATATTATACCTAGCGAAAGACAAGCTGCACTTGCTAATCTAAACAGTAATAAAAAGTCTTTCTTCAGAAATCATCAAAACCAACTACTAGCCAAATACAAAGAAATCGAAAAAATTAAATTTACAAAAATACCTGAACTCGAAGAAAAAATTAAAGAAGAAACATCTACTATTACTGAAGAATATCAAGTGCTTAATGATAAACATATAGAAAAAGAAAAAATCTTTTTAAACAAATACACTTTGATTAATGAAAAGTATCAACAAACTTATAATAACTACCTTAAAAACAAGACAAAAAAAGAGTTTAATATTGATAAACTACTTGATCAACCACTAAAAGACATTAGCGATGTTCAATCATCATTAATAAGTAAATCCAATATTATTTTTTCAGAGACAGAAAATAAAACTAATCAAACTGTTTCAAAAATCAATGATGATAAACTAAAATCTGAAAACAAACAAAAAAGGATAATTAATTCTTAAGGAGGCTTTGTCAGTGAAGGATAAAGCACAAGAAAAGAAATATCATACTGATAACTATAAAAAGAAACTTGATAAATCATATTCTGATGAATTATCATTTTTCGAAGAGTTTTATAGCTCAATTAATGAACTAGCCCATAAAAATAGACAAATCAGCATTAACAATCTCAAAGAATCTCAGAAATCTCTAGATAATTTAAGAAAAAATGCTGAACGTATTACTGAATCAATTATTAATCATGATGAACATATGATTGTTGAAAAACAAAAAATCATTAGAGATTCTCTTTCAAAGATTCACGATAACAACTACAAAATATATACTCACGAAAACATTAACCTTAACAAAAATGTTTTTGCTTCAGAGTCTTTTTTCAATAATTTGTTAGAACTTAATCAAGATTTTTTCGAATCTTATAAATTCTTTTTATCTTCTAGTTTTGGTACTATTGATAATATTTATGCCTATTTAGATAAGAAAAATGAAAGTTTTGATTATGTCATTAATAAACATTACTCAGAAATTCAAGATGAGTGCGCTAAACTGAATCAAAAAATAACCGAGATTGATGAATCAATTAAACATTTAATGACCGCAAAGAAGCAAAAAGAAGATATTTTAGATGAATTTTTTAATGTTGAAATAAAGAATTTGATTGAAAATCAAATTAATGTTTCTATAAATTCAAATCCATATTCTCCAGAAATTAAAGCAATTACAGAAAATCACATTTACCAGTATGAACAATTTAAAAAACATTTACAGACACAAGAAGAAAGATTAGAAACTAAATTAAAAACTGAAATTTATAATATCTATCAAGAACACTATAACGAAATTTATAACAAAACAAATAACAATAAAAAAGCCGTTAAATATGCAAATAAAAAATCTAAAGATATAATAAAGGACAATAAAGCAATCTTATATCATTTTAAAAAAGAAAACACTGAAACTCTCTATGATATGAAAAAATATTTAGATTTATATCTTAACATATATAAAACTGATCCATTCTTAGCTCAGTTATTGGCTGATAATTTATCTGAATCAATTAGTGATGAAGCTGATTTCACTAGATTATATAAAATGAATAAATCGCAGAAATATAATCTATATTTTACATACAAACTAACTGAATTAAATCACGAAATTAAACTGATGGAATTTAATCTTATTCATTTTATAAAGAAAAAATTTATTGAACAAGAAATTGACATTACAAATATTGTATTTGATGTAAATTCTTTTTCTATTGAACAAAAATCTAATATAGAAACCGCTAGGATTGCTTTAAAAAGAGATAAAATTTATCTTACGTATTTAAATGAATTATTTGAAGTTTATTTACAAAACTTATTAAACAATGATCAAATTGATCGTACTTTTTTACACAAATTCTCCGATTACTTAAATCAGTTCATCAGAGAACAGGAATCTTTGGACCTTAAATTGGTTTCAGCTACTTCTGACATAAAATTAGCTCTAAAGGAAAGTAGTATAGAAACACTTCACATTCGAAATTTATATGAAAATGAAAAAAGATATTTACTAATTCAACAAAATCGTCTTAAATCTGAAACTGACATTAACTATGAGTTTATCTTAACTACTTATAAGAACCAAATGCGTTTTGCTAAAGAACAAATAAAATTAGCTGATGAAGAATTAAAAATGCGTCTTAACTCAATTATTCAATCTATAGACAGTGAAAGAGATCATTTCTATAAGTTAATAGACGAGGAAGTTAAAGACAAAGAAAAACAAGCGAATAGTCGATTTGCATCGTACCAAAAAAATGTCTATTTATTAATTGAACAATTAGAATCAGAAGAAAGTTCAATTAAAATAAACAAAATCCGTAAACAACTAGATAAACTTAGAAAAGAGTATCGAAAAGATATTGATATTATTATTCAAAAGTATATTGAAAATCCTAAAATAAATCTTTACAATAAAAGACTACAAGAACTAGATATGTATCTTGAAGAGGCATATTTAAATAGTAGCGAATTATTTGACGAAACAGTTAAAGAAATGGATGAAATATATCGTTATGCGGAGGAAAAATATAACTATATAATTGAGAATGTTGACAAAGAAAGCTATCCTCTAGATGATTTTCTATACAAAAGTTTACAGGATATGAAAAAAAGATTAAACTATCGTTTAAAATATGTCGAAATTTCTCTATACGAAAAAATCCACGATAAGATAGATGATTACAAACAAATATATTTTAAAAACCAAAATAATTTTAACTCTAAAGATATTCTTAATTTGTTAAATGAATATCAAGAAGATAAGAATAAACTCAAATTAGATTATAAAAATAAAACAGATGAACTAAATAATAATCATTTACTAGACATTGAAAATTTCAACCAAGAAATCTTTGATGTTCAGCTAGAATATAATGATAAAAAGCAAGATATTATTTCTAGGAAAAAAACAATCATCAATTCTAAAACAAACGATTTAAACAAAAAGGATTTACATTTTAAGAACTTCTTACAAACAGTGAGGAATAAGCATAAATTTAGCCTTAATAATTTAATAGTAAATTATTATTATAATACAGAGAATAATGCTAATTTCTATAAATCTTTAAATTCAGAGTATCAACAATTAATTGACAATTACAAAGACTATATTAACTATAGCAAAAAAAGCAAAAGTATCAAAAAAGTTATTAGAAAAACAAAAAGACAAAACAAAAAAACAAAAAAGAAAGAATTACATTCACTAAAATCTTCAATTAAAAAGCATAACCTCATATAAAAAAAGACAGTAAAAACTGTCTTTTTAATTTGAAAATATAATTACCAAATCGCTTTTCTTTTTGAAATATCCATTACAATTTTTGCAATTGCTACAAAAATAACATAAAATTCTAATCTTCCTAACAACATTCCTATACTGCTTGTCCACAACATAATTGATGGAGAATTATATGATATGATTCCTACTGAAAGACCTACTGTTCCCAAAGCAGAAGAAAATTCAAAAAGAGAATCTTGAAAATTATAACCATGAGCAGAAAAAATAAGTGTTCCAACAATTAGAGTTGTTATATAAACCAATACATATGAGTTAACATCAATTATATCTCTATCGCTAACTTGGATATTTTTGCCGAATTTATTAACATATTTTGTCCGAATAATATTTTTACTTGATATCCTATCTCTAAAATTCCAAAATAAATTTTTCACAGCTAATGCGACTCTATATTGTTTAATCCCACCGGCAGTTGATCCAATTCCACCACCAATAACCATAACTATTATTAATATAATTAACGATATATTTGGCATAATGGTTAATGGATTAACTATAGAAAAGCCTGTTCCCGTAATGCCTGTAAAAAACTGAAAAATTCCAATTCTAAAAGCTTCACCCCAGTTGCCATTGTAAACTGATAAAACTGAAATAGTCATAATCGGCACTAAAATAATAGATAAAATAAACAAAAATTTTAACTCTACATGTTTGATAACTTCTTTTATTCTTCCTTTCAGAAAATATAAATGTACAACGAAATTAGTATTACCCAATATCATTAATACAATAGTTACAGCTTCAATATACACACTATTAAAATAAGCGATACTTGTAGTTTTAGTTGAAAAACCACCGGTTGCTACTGCAGCTATAGAATGATTGATTGCATCAAAGAAACTCATACCTAAAATTGTATACAAAATAGCTCCAATAATAATATATGAACTATATATCGTTAAAATTAACCTAGCAGATCGAGCTAAATTTGGTAACAATTTATCATTATGACCTTCGGCACTATATAATTTCATACCATATCTATCAGAAATTGTTGAAGTTAAAACCAATACCAACCCAACACCACCAACAAATTGTAAGAAACTACGATACATCAAAAATATTCTAGGGGTGACTGTTACATCTATAACTGTTAATCCAGTTGTCGTATAACCACTTGTTGCTTCAAAAATACTCTGGGTAATATTATAATCACCTGTTAACAAAAAGGGAAATGAAGAAAATATTATTGCCATTATCCAAATAGATAAGGTTAACAATGCATCTTGATACTTTGCTAATCTTTGTTTTTGTTTTCCAATTATAAATTTATGGACAAAATATCCAAGAACAATACTCAATACACCTGGAATGATAAAATATTTTGCGTTTTCAAGTTCTTCTGGATAAAAAATCAAAACTAATAATGGTATTAATATAATTATGCCTATCATAATCATGAATAATCCCAGATATCCTAACAATAATTTGTATCCTGATACTTCCTTAATATTTGATGAATTATTCTTCATTATTATCTGCCTTATTTTTGATAAATTCAGTAATATTTTCTTGTTCATCTGGAGTTGAAACAATAATTAATTTATCTCCAGGTTTTATTTCTGAATTACCATTTGGAATAATTACATCTGGATCTCGAAATATACAACTAATATTAATCCTTGGTGGAAAATCAATGTTTTTAATTATTTTATTAGCAATACTAAATTCTTGATCAATTTGAATTTCAGTAATAACAATTTTATCATTCTCTAAAGATAAAGTTTTAGTTATACTCTCAACTAAAGTTTCATATTTAATACTTTCTCCTAATAAATATGTTGAACAAATTACACTGTCTATTCCTAATTGTTTAAATAAATCCACCCTTTTTGGGTTTCTAACAACACTTACAGTTCTTTTTACATTGAATATTTTTTTTGCAGTAACACAGGTTACATAATTTTCAATATCATCTGATGATAATGAAATTAAAACATCTGCATCGTGAATTCCAGCATCTTCTAATGTATATGATTTGGTTGTATCACCATTAAGAACTGGAATATGATTTGAACTACTAATATATTTGCCGAATTCTAAATCTGAGTTTATTACAACTAATTTATGATTATCTTGTTTAAACTTTTTAATCATAAAATCAGCTTCATGTCTACCATTCGCTATAACTATTTTCATTTTTCATCACGCTCACTTCTTTTTTGCATATAATCATCAAAAGATAAACTAAAAGGATAAATCGGCTTAATTGAAGTATCTTCAATTAAAATACCTTTGTCTATATCATTTAAACGAACATAAATATGCGGTACATTATAAATATAGAAACAAATATGCGCAATAAATAAGTTAACATTATCACTATCAGTTGTGATTATAACTTCATTAATGTCTTTAATTAATGCTTCGGCTTCCAATACGTAAAGGTCAGTAGCATCTCCTACTACATCATAACCACCAAATTCATCTGATAATTTTCTAAACGAATTACTATTTTTATCAATAATAACAACATCGTTTCCGTTAGTTGATAATTTTCCCGCAATAGAAGCTCCTAAACGACCTGAACCTACCACTAAGATTTTGTTTTTACTATTTTTCATTTTAGTCACCTATTTCGTTATTTTAAGATTTTAAAAAATACATAAATTCAAAAATTTAATACTTAAAGATTAAATATATAATATCATAAATATACTTCTTTCTAAAAGCACTTACTTTATTATAATAATATATTGTAAATTTGTATAGAGAAAACTTAATATTATCTCAATAATTTACTTATTTTTATAAAAAAAACCCTAAAGTAAGATATAAATCTATAAATATCTATTGTTTAGATTATTTTAGTTTATGTCTATTTTAGGGCGTATTATATATTCTACTGTTATTTTAACTTTGATAATAAACTCTTACCATAATCTGTTCCTTTTAAACCGAAATTATCAGCAATTGTTTCGCCAATATCAGCAAAAGTATCGCTTATTGGTAAGAAAGAACCATTTAATTGATGATTATAGATAAATAATGGAACGTATTCTCTTGTATGATCAGTTCCATGGTGTGTTGGGTCATTACCGTGATCGGCTGTGATAATTAACAAATCATCATTACTTAATTTTTGAACTAATTTACCTAAATCTTTATCAAACTCTTCCATAGCATTTTTATATCCTTCAGAATTTCTTCTATGACCATACAAAGCATCAAAATCAACTAAATTTGTAAATGCTAATCCCATAAAGTCTTTATCAACCAAATCCATTACTCTTAACATTCCATCATGATTTGATTTAATTCCATAATGATCAGTGATTCCTGAACCATTAAATATATCTTTAATTTTTCCTACTGAGATAACATCAAAATTATTTTCTTCTAAAACATTTAATACGGTTTTAGATGTAGGTGATAATGCATAATCATGTCTGTTAGTAGTTCGTTTATAACCTTTTTCTTTAGAACCAAGATATGGTCTTGCAATAATTCTTCCTACACGCCATTTTTCTACAAGTGTCATTTTTCTAACTTTTTGGCAGATATCATATAACTCTTCTAGAGGAATTACATTCTCATGAGCTGCAATTTGAATAACACTATCTGCACTTGTATATACAATTAAGGCACCACTTTCTTCTTGTTCAGGTCCTAATTCTTTAATAATTTCTGTACCTGAAGCAGCTTTATTTCCGATAACTTTTCTTCCTGATATTTCTTCGATTTTATTAATCAATTCATCGGGAAACCCTGTTTCAGTGAAAGTTTTAAATGGTACCTCAGTTTTAATACCCATAATTTCCCAATGGCCAGTCATTGTATCTTTTCCATTTGAAATTTCTGCCATTTTAGTTGTATTTGCCAAAGGATTTTCAACTGTTTTTACACCTTTAATTTCAGTTAAATTACCATACCCAAATGATTCTAACACCGGTAAATG
>JAIPGD010000058.1 GCA_021736305.1 Candidatus Izemoplasma sp. | reverse complement strand
ATTAGGGCTAACTTGTATGTTTGGAGGTTTTGAATGCAGACAATCAAAAACATGTTTCAATCACTTAAAATTAAAAACAAAAAAGAACTTGCTGATATATTAATTCGGGGAATGTTTTTATTCACCACGATTTTATCAGCTTCTTTCATTGTTATTATAATTATATTTGTCGCAGAAGAAGGCATCAAACCTTTTATAAGTAATAATGATGGTTTAGGAAGAGTAAATTTTTTGCAGTTTATTACAGGAACTACTTGGTTAAAAGGAACAGCTTTTCAATCTAATTTATATAGTGTCGGCTTTATCATTGTTAATACACTATATATATCTTTTTTAGCGCTTCTACTTTCTATGCCAATTGGTGTTTTAACAGCTTTATTCATCGCAAAAATTGCACCTAAAAAATTATCTGCTATTTTAAGAACAGTTGTAGAGTTATTAGCCTCTATTCCATCAATTGTATATGGTTTATTCGGTAGTGGGGTTATATTAGTATTTGTATATAATCTAGCTAATCTTTTTGGAATTCAATCAAAAGGCGGAAACTCTGTTTTAGCGACAGTATTAGTTCTATCAATAATGATACTTCCAACTATTACAGCTTTATCTGAAGTTGCTATTAGAAGTGTAGGTAAAGAGATTGAACACGGTTCACTTGCTTTAGGAGCTACAAAAACTCAAACAAACTTTAAAGTAGTTTTAACCAGCGCAAAATCAGGCATATTTTCCGCTGCTATTTTAGGAATAGGTAGAGCATTAGGTGAAGCTACAGCTGTAAGTTTGGTTGCGGGAAATGCAAGAAGTGGACCTACATTAGATTTCTTCGAAACAACAGCTACATTAACTTCAACTATGTTACAAGGATTAAAAGAAACTACTGGTTTAGATTATGATATTCGTTTTAGCGTAGGTATTATATTAATGGTTGTTATTTTAATTACTAACGCTTTATTAAATCTTGCTAAAAGAAAGATAGGTAATGTCAATGTCAAATAAAAGAAAACGAAAAGACATCTTTTTACAAGCCATAACCTATTTAGCTTCTTCTGTTGCACTTATTATCTTAATGATGATCTTTTTCTTTGTTTTAAAGAATGGATCTGGATTAATAAATTTCGATTTATTAACCAGTGATTATCATGCTAAATTTTATAATGGTGGAACTGAAGTCATTAGTGATGATATAAGTTTTTCAGCACCTAATGATTTAGCTGAAGATGCTTATTTTTCAAATCACTGGGGAATTGCATTAAAAAACGCTAAAGATAAAGAAGGTCAAGCCGTAATCAAAGTTGAGTTTATTGATTCTCAATCACCATTAAATGAATTATATGATAAAAATAATCCTGATAATACTACATTTTCACTTAAAGAAGGCCAAGTAGTCTCGATGATTAAGTTTCATGATAAAGCCTCGGCTTTAAGCGTTCAAGGCGCAGAAAATATGATAAACCAACTCAACGAAGCTAATGAATTTAGAGAAATTGTCTTTTATTCAAGTGGGGGCGGTATTAGAGGGTCAATTATAACTACTTTATATACAATTGGACTTTCTTTATTGTTTGCTTTACCAATTGGAATATTTACGGCAATTTATCTAAATGAGTTTGCTCATAAAAATAAAATAACCCAAATCATTCGTCAAATGATTGAAATGTTAACTGGTGTACCAAGCATTGTATTTGGGTTAGTAGGTTTAGCAGTTTTCGTCCCATTGACAACGCGTTATACTCCAGCGACAAGTGGAAATATACTTTCTGGGAGTTTAACTTTAGCGGTAATTTTACTACCAGTAATAATCCGCTCGACTGAAGAATCACTTAAAGTTGTTCCTGATGAGTTTCGTTTTGCTTCATTAGCTTTAGGAGCTAACCGCACTCAAACAACGTTTAAAGTGGTTTTACCTTCAGCTTTACCAGGTATTTTAACTGCTACCTTACTTGCAATTGGCAGAGTGATTGGTGAAAGTGCAGCGCTTATATTTGCGATTGGAACTGCAATAAAAGATGATATTTCTATTTTTGGTAAATCCACTACACTATCTGTTCATATCTGGTCTTTATTAACAGATGAACCAGCAAATATAGAACTTGCTAGTACCATTGCATTAATAATTCTTATTATGGTTTTAATTTTAAATATGTCAGTAAAATTAATTTCATCAAGATTTATGAAACCATTTAATTAAAGGAGTACAAAATGAAAAATAATGTTTTTACAATTAATAATTTAAATTTCCATTATGGAGAACTCCATGCACTAAAAGATATTACTATCGATATAAAACAAAACGAAGTAACTGCTTTAATAGGGCCTTCTGGTTGTGGAAAATCGACGTTTTTAAGATGTTTAAATCGGATGAATGATTTAATAGATAATATAAATATCGAGGGAAATATTCATTATCATGAAGATAATATATATTCTAAAAATTACGATGTAATCAACTTAAGAACAAAGGTCGGAATGGTGTTTCAAAAACCAAACCCATTCCCAATGACTATTTACGATAACATAGCTTATGGACCAAGATGCCAAGGTTTAAAGAACAAAGCTGAACTTGACACAATAGTTGAATCTTCACTAAAAAAGGCAGCTCTTTGGGAAGAAGTAAAAGACCGTTTAAGAAAAAGTGCTATGGAACTTTCAGGTGGCCAGCAACAAAGACTATGTATTGCTAGAGCAATCGCAATGGAACCTGAAGTTATTTTAATGGATGAACCAACTAGTGCCTTAGATCCAGTTGCTACACAAAAAATTGAGAATTTAATCACTGAATTAAAAGAAAACTACGCTATTATAATTGTCACTCATTCTATGCAACAAGCTGCTAGAATCAGTGATCAAACAGCATTCTTTTTAATGGGTGAACTAATTGAACACGATGACACAGACACTTTATTTACCAATCCAAAAGAAGAAAGCACCGAAGATTATATTACTGGTCGTTTCGGATAATCGTTGAATAATTGTATATGATTAGATATAATCAAATAGGAGGGTATTATGACAAATAGGACACACTTCGACCAAGAACTTGAAACACTTAAACTAGATTTAATAAAAATGGGTGACTTGGTTATAAAAAATATTGATGAATCTTTAGAAACATTTATCGATATGAATGCGCAAGACGCAAAAAAAATTGTAAAAAAAGATGAAGAAGTAAATCAAAAAGAATATGATATAGAAAAAGAATGTATGCGCATAATCTTGCGCGAACAACCAGTCGCGAAAGATCTTAGATTGATAACCTCTGTTCTTAAAATGATTACCGATTTAGAACGCATCGGTGATCATGCAGTTGATATCGCTAAATTAACTATATTTATGGAAAAATCAAATAATCCATTTTTTGTTAAAGAAGTCTATCATATGGTTGATGTAAGTAAAGATATGATTAAACTTGCATTAGAATCATTTGCTAATCAAGATTTAACAATCGCAAAATCAGTAGTTGATAAAGATGATTTAGTCGACACAGATTTTAATACTATTAGAACTTTAGTCGCTGAAGCAATTAGAAATAAAAATATAGATGCAGATTACGCTATTTATCTAATGATGGTAGCTAAATATTTAGAGCGCGTAGGAGATCATGCAGTAAATTTAGCAGTATGGGTTATTTTTTCTATTACTGGTGAACATATATCAGATTGAAGGTGAATAATGAAACCATTAATTTTTGTTGTTGAAGATGATATTAATATTCAAAATGTAATGAAAATTGCTTTAGAAAACTCCCAATACCAAGTGGGGTGTTTTGAAAATGCAGAAAATCTATTTGAAAAATTAAAAAGTGAGTTACCGCAACTTTTTATCTTAGATATTATGTTACCAGGAATGAATGGTTTAGAGATTATAAAAAAGATCAAATCTAAACCACAAACTAAAGCAATTCCTATATTGATTGTCTCTGCTAAAACATCAGAGTTAGATAAAGTTTTAGGTTTAGATTTAGGTGCTGATGATTATTTAATTAAACCTTTTGGTGTTTTAGAATTAATCAGTCGTGTCAAAGCGCTTTTGCGAAGATCATTACCTGATTCTGACAAAAAAACTATCGAAATCAAAGATTTAATTTTAGATTTATCTTCTCATATCCTTAAATATCAGGATAAAAATGAAAAACTAACAAAAAAGCAGTTTGATTTAATGAAATATCTTATGGATAACGAAGGAAAAGCGCTTAGTAGAGAAGACATAATTCTAAATGTCTGGGGATTTGATTTTATGGGTGAATCTAGAACTTTAGATGTTCATATTAAAGAACTTAGAAAAAAATTAACATCACTAACAAATAAAACCAACATTATTGAAACCATCTATGGTGTTGGCTACGAGCTGATATTATGAAAAGAAGAATTAGTTTTCAATTTATATCACTAATATTAATAATTATAATTACTTTTATTATCGGCGCTACTATCATAGCTAGAAATACTCTTAACGATACTACTGAAATGAATCTAAATAATTATTTAGATATTATTGAAATTGAAGTTGAAGAAGGCACAACTTATAATGATATTATCGATAAATATCATGATCTTGCAACCCATATTAGAATCACTTTTATTGATGAAACAGGAGTTGTATTAGCTGATTCTTCAGCTGATAATTTAGATAACCATTTAAACCGACCGGAAATACAAAATATTGGTGAAGTTTATATTCGTGAATCTGATACGTTAAATATAAAAATGATGTATTTAGCAACCCAAATTGATAATGGACACTTCTTAAGAGTTGCTATACCTACTGCTTCTACTATTCAATTCTTAAATGATTTTATTGGCCTTGCTATTGTACTAGGAATTATTATAATTGTTTTAAGTATATTTATATCAATGTTTTTAATAAAACAAAGTTTAAAACCTTTTGAAAATATCATTGAAAACCTTAAGGAAGTAAACGATGGTCATTACAATGATATAATTCCTGTAGAAAAATACGATGAAGTAAATGCATTCATAAACGAAATCAATAGTATAAATCGACTGATATCAGAAAATATCGCATCGCTTAAAGAAGAAAAAAATAAAACAGATTTTCTAATCAATCAAATGAAACAAGGAATTTGTGTTCTTGATGAAAACAAACACATTATTTTCATCAATAAATACTTAAAAGATATTTATCGCTTTAATATAGATATCAATATAAATAAAGATTTTAGATTTTTATTTAGAGAAGATAGTTTACAAAACGCAATAAATCAAATATATCAAAATGAAACAAACCAAAATACAATTATTGAAAAAGATGATAGATATTATAATGTATCAATGACATATTCAAAAACAAATTGGCGTAATCTTCCAAGTGCAATCATAATTTTTACTGATATTACCTCAATAAGACATATTGAAAACCTAAAAAAAGACTTTTTTATAAATGCTTCACACGAATTAAAATCACCCCTCACAGCTATTATGGGCTCTTCAGAGATTATTCGTGAAGGTATGGCTAAAGATGAGAAAATGATAAATGATTTAGCAAATAGGATTTATCATGAAGCTACACGCATGAATGACTTAGTAATGGACATGTTAAAATTATCGGAAATAGAAAGCACAGAAAAAGTTAAAAACAAAAGAATCTTAATTGTTGAACATATCCTTGATGATGTAATAAATAATTTAAGTGTTTTAATTAAAGAACAAAAAATATCAGTAGAAAAAAATATTAATGTTCATACAATTAAATTTAACCCTGATGATTTTTATCAAATCTTAAGAAATATAATAGAGAACGCTATTAAGTACAATAAATCAGAAGGTCATGTCTGGATTAAAATCGATGAAGACGAAAAACATTATTTACTAGAAATTAAGGATGATGGAATAGGTATACCTAAAGCAGAACAAGAACGAATCTTTGAACGCTTCTATCGTGTAGATAAAGCTAGAAGCAGGGTCAATAAAGGTACTGGTCTTGGCTTATCAATAGTAAAACACATTGTATTAAACGCTAATGGTAAAATAGAACTTAATAGTGAAGAAGACAATGGTACATCAATTAAAATAATGCTTCCTAAACAAGTTTAATTTTTTTAAATTGAATGATTAGTAACTTCAATTATCTTACTACTATTTAGTATAAAAACTGATTATATTTAAAGCACCTTCAAAACCTAAACATTGAAGATGCTTTTTTATATTTAGTTTTGCATTTATATTTCAAGTTATATCTTTGTTTGTTATAATAAAGATATCTAGCATATGAAGGTTTAAAGAAAGTCTAGATATGAAGGAAGGCAAAAAAATGTTTAAACTTATTAAAAGATTGATTATTCTAATAGTTATACTTCTTGTTCTTGCATTTGGCGGAATTATAATATTCCTAAATTCAGTGAAAGTCGATATAACCGAGGCTGATTTACCACAAGATGTATATGATTCATCAGGTAATTTAGAAACCATGATGGAAAACAAAATGATTTCGATTGCTACTTCAGATGAAGCAGATACTAATTCTCATTTTGAGGATTTCTTAAACATGATGATTTTTACAACAATAAGAGACAATATCAACCCAGATTATGATCCATTAAATGGAGATAGTGAAGAAAGCGAATATATTGTAGAACATAAACAATTTACCTTGGATTACATTATCGCAGAAATGACTGAAGATGATCAAGTAAATTTAACGGTCAGTATTAAAAGAAATTCTTTTCCAGAAGCAATTACTGCAATTTATTTCTATTTTGATATGGAAGTAAATAGAGCATCTATGACATTTATTTTAACTTTAGATAAAGTTTACTTAGATGATAAAGAAATTAGTCAAAGAATTTATGATTATTTTGTTTCATTTGCAGATAAAGATCAAATTGAAAGTCAAGTTGATAAAGGAACTTTAGATTTAGATAATTACACTTATGAAGTAAGTTTTGCTGATCTGTTACCAGATTTATTTCCTGATCTATAAGACATTAACAATATATTTATAATAGTTTTTTGTTTTATGTTAATTACATTTAACACTGAAACTAGTAAAGAAGACAAAGTGCCTTTAAATCATTATTTTCATAACTATAATAATATGTAATGTTCATTTAGTAAATATTTGACAAGTATATAATCTATAGAAAAAATGCAGGAAAAAATCCTGCATTTTTTTTATTTATAATATAATTAATATATTAACTAATTAACTTGGAGAGCTAGCAACAATAAGATAGCTAGTAACAACAAAATTTATCCCGGTGACCTCAGAGTCTAAATAATCTACATTTAATATGATACCTGTAAACTGTATAACTTCGTATTGATGATCTATCAAATAATCATATAATGTTTGATTTATACCTCCATTAATATAAATTATTACTGGAGATGGTGATAAAGCATTTTCTATCAAAACGAACTGACTTTCTGCAGGATAATAAAGTAATTCTCCACTAATAGTTATCGGCTGGCCATTAAAAGAAAAATCATCCATAGCCACCGACTCTAATGTCGCAAAATCCATGTTAATCGGAGATGGCGCAAGAAATCCATTAACGTTTCCCAAAGGAGTAATTGTTTGAACCGCTGTCATCATCGGCCAATATGGCGGTTCATAATCATATGGATTATATTTGTATAACGTATAAGAACCTGTCACTTCGTATTCTTGACCTAATTCCATTGTAAGTTCACTATAAACCATCAAAAATCCAGTTCCATCAGTGAGCATATAAAAGCCAAAATCCGGAGATATGTAATAAACTAAACCCTTAAAACTTGCGGTAAACCCTAGGGTTTGTCTCTCTGGCATACCAGCAAACGCTAACAACTCACCAATAGTTGAAACATCTGTATAATCTGTCTTACCATACAAGGTAATATCTTCTGAGTAACCTGTTAAATCTTTAACTGGTTCACCACTAAAATCAGGCGTTAAATACCAGCCGAGAAATAATCCTACTTCTAAATCTAAATCCGTAACCAGATAAGATCCTATGGTATCAAACTCATATGGCCACAAACTATCTTCTTGATACTCTGCTTCCACCACATAAGTCACTTGATAAGTTTGCAGTCAGTAAAGATAATCAATTACTATTTCCCATGTATCAGCATAATCATAGCTTGGATAGATGTCAATATAAATTGTAGACATATCTCCTGTATTTTCTAAAATTAAATAACCTTCACCATATACTGGGTCAGAGTAACTATAATCAATCGTCCATGTTGAATCACTATCATATAAATTATAATACATATTATAGATGCTTTCAAAATCATCTTGAGATAAATAAACCCGGTAACTCGAATATTCTCCTAGATATTCAGAATCATCTCCTTCAATCAAAACACTACCTGGATAACGTGGAGCAACACTTATATCAGCAAAAGTTACGGTATCTTCTAAAGGAAAATCACCTGTTGTATTAGTATAAAGGATATATTGAATTTCAATATCCCAAGCATCAGTATACTCATAACTCGGTTCAATATAAATAACAATGTTACTCAAATCTACGTTATTACTCATTGATAAGTAACCAATTTCACTTTCTGAATCATATCCATAATCATTAATTGACCATGTTGAATCACCATTATAATAACCATAATACATATCGTATATTAATTGAGGATTATCTTGACTCACATAAACCCGGTATTTATAATCACCTTCATCATAACCATCAATCAAAAAACTACCATCATAACGCGGAGCGTAACCGATATCATCTAAAGTAACTAAATCTCCAGTTGGAAAATCTCCGCCTGTATTAGATTCACCTGGTATTAAAAAGATATATATTTCAGTAGCATTTTCATAATCAAAGCTTGGTTCAATAATAATATTAACAAAATAAGCAGCATCAGTATATGTTAAATTAATATAATAAGTATCATCCAAAGCTACATATTCATTATCGCTAATTGTCCATTCCATTGATGTAGAAAAATAATTCAAATAGTAATTATAAACAACTTCTCCACTCGCTTCTACAACATATGCTCGCATTTGATCATATTCTGAATCAAATGCATCAAATAAAATACTTCC
>JAIPGD010000057.1 GCA_021736305.1 Candidatus Izemoplasma sp. | reverse complement strand
TCATAGACTTTTTCAGTGACTTCATAGTTCTCCTATGCTCTATAAGTGTATTTATTTCCCTATAATTATGCTATCACATAATTATAAAGTTGTCACTTGATTATTTATCATTACTCTTTAAAAGCTACTACTGGAATTATTAAACTCACCTAAATTATCTTAAATTAAAATTGCGTTTAACATATTCAATGAATAATGTGTCGAGAAGAATTCCGGTAAAAGTAACCCAAACAATTAAAAAGCCAACACTATTTAGATCTAGATTCCTTACTGAAAAAAGCCATGAAAAAAGAAACATTGATGATATAACAATGAATGCAGATAATGAAAAATAACAAGAAGTTATTAAAATTGTTTTTATACTTTTTTTCTTGCACGCAATATATTTTACAATATATCCAATAAATACTCCTATAATTGGTATAATTAGATAGATAATAAGCGGTTTTCTATTTTGGTTATCAAACATATATTATTCTCCTTTTCGTTTTAGTGTTGGGTTAAGACAATTATTCGTCATATATATTGTTCTTATAAAAAAGAACGAATAACAAATTTATTAATATTCCGGCTACAACAAAAGCTGTGATTGGAAAGTATTGATAATATATGCCTTGAAACAAAATTAGGAATAAGTATCGCAACAAAAATGTAATACCAAAAAAAATTACAGCATTAAGCATATAATACTTGAATATAATATAAGTTGATAGTTTGTTATTCATTTTTTTAAAGTAATATACTATGCAGAACGCAATTAGTCCTCCGATACCAGGTATTAATATAAGAAACTTTATATACTTATCTTTATTAAATATTTTCACGATTCCACCCCTATGTAATAATATTTTTTACTCATAATCAAAAGAAATCTCCCACCAACCGATTCCAAGTTTTGCATTGGTGCCACTTACTTTTAATGCAACACCAAACCCAACTCGAATTTTACCACTTACAGAGAAATTATAAGTTAGATGAATGCTGCCATTAATAGAAAGTAATTCTGCTTCAAGTTTTATACCAATTCCATCTTGAAAATTTAGAGATGCTTCAGCAGAAGCATAAATAACATTTATTTGAAGAGTAAATTCGGGATTAAAACTAACAAAATCGTTGTCTCTAAATATTGGGCCTGTTCTAAAGCCGAATGACATAACTCCAACACCTATTTTTACGCCAGCTTTTCCGCTTGAACTGCTAGTGGGATTAAAAGATAAGCTAGCGTCTGTTTCAATATAAAATCCATAAACATAAAACCAATCAGCCATATTAGGAGAAAGATTAGGGTCTTCATCAGTATCAAAAAATGATATCCTTACTGGTTTTCTTCCATCTGAGTCATAATAATTAATTGGATTATTTATACAATACGTGTAAGTATTATGAGATGAAATATCTCCTTGTTTTCCAAGAATACTATCTGCATTAGTGAATCTACCTAATACTGGATTATAGTAACGACTGTTCAAGTAATATATGTTTATTTCTTTGTTATACCTATATCCTCTATACAAGTAAGGATTAATTTCAGATAAACTATTACTTGTTGAATCTGTGATTTTGGTAATATTACCCCATGCGTCATATTCGTATTCAACAACAATTTCTCCATCTTCATCAACAATGTGAGTGATATCACCTTGCTGGTTTTGAAGATAAAAATATTCAGTTCCTGTTGGAGTAGAATTAACATCGTCATCATAATTGAAACTGATTAGAGTGCCATCAAAATCATATGTATATATTATACCATACGTTCCATCTGTTTCATATAGGACCTTGTCGTTTTGAAGGTAATATTCAATAGTTACTCCATCCACAGTTTTACTTGTTCTATACCCTTGATCATTATATGTATATACAATTGTATCGATTATGTTAGTTTCCAATGTATCGCTATAAATAGTAATTGAAGTCAACTGTCTTCCATCATATTCAAGATTTGCATGATTCCAAAAGTTATCAGTATTTGGATCATTATCATCATAGAAAAAATCACTAATTGTTGTTGGATTTCCTTGATCATCATAAGAAAACATTTGAACTGTGGTCGTTGAATCTATATCACCATTGGCATCATATGTATATTCCACATAATCAGACATTTGATCCAACCAATCACTGCTATAATTATAGTGCAAATGTTTTTGTGGAGTTGTTGGACCATTTACTGGATTACCAACCTTGAATACTATTCGAAATTCAGTATATACAGAAAGTTTATACATCGCAGTATAATACTTATAGTAATAGCCTTCTGTATTAATATCTAAGGTTGAATATGTTTCATTCACTAAGACTAATCCTGTTATCCACGTTCCTGTATCAAGGTTATATAGAGATATGGTTACGCTAGGGTTTTGTCCAAGAGATAAATTATAAATGTCATAACAATCATTAGTTGTTCCATTATAGTATACCTTTACGTTTGTTGAACCTGTACTGTTTTCGTAAAAAGAAGGTATTGTATAAGTATTAGTATCGTTTTGTCCATAAAGGAATGTTTTGACATCCGTAATATTCCCTCTCAAATCGTAATAGTAATATTTAGTGTAATTTGTATCACTTAATTCATCATAATCGTATTCATAGTCCCTTGAATCCACAACATGTAACTGATTCATTTCGTCATACTCATAGTGTAAATACAGTTTTTCATCTTCTAAATCATTTAAATAATATTTTATCGAAGAAATATTACCAAGATCATCATAATAGTATTTATACCTAACGATTGTATCAATTGTTTGATCGGAAGTCTTATCAATATTATACTCAATAAAATTAATTCTTGTTGTATCAAAAACAAAACTAAAATTTTGAGTAATTGTAAAGGTCCCATTCATTAAATTAATATAATCAAGTTTGTATAATGCGTTATTTTCATAAAAATACTCTTTTTCTACTGTTTGATTATCCTGTGTATTATAAGTAGTTTTATCATAAAGAGATGATTGTAAGTCATCATCAATTCCATCGAAATCCAAATATTTGTTATAAAAATATAATGTTTCTTGTGAACTGCTATCAATATCAAAATTAAGCTTTGATAAATTACCATAATCATCATATCCATACTCAATTCTATTTCCTTCATTATCTGATACATATATTAGTTGACCAGATGTATTGTAAGTATAGTACTCTGTGTTAATCACAGTGCCATTTTCAGAATTATGAGTATTATAGACAGCAACTCGACCTAATTGATCATATTCATATGAGAATCTTGTTGTCGCTACTCCAGATGAATTATTATGCTTAATTGCTGATATTTGATCATTATCATTATAATCGAATGATATAAAATCATCATTCCCTTCATATGTTTGTGTGTTAATCTTGCTAGTATAGACTCCGTTCTCATAAACATATGTATATCCCATTAACTGATTACTATAGCTTACATTGTCATTTTTAATATAAACGCTGGACATTCTGTTTTGAGAATTATAATATATTTGATAATAATATCCATCAGCCATTATTATTTTTATTAGCATATTATCCGAATCATAAACATATTCTGTCACTGCACATGTTGTAGGGCTTTGCTCATCACAATAATCATTATTCATTACTTTGTGCAATAAACCATCATCATAATACTCATACTCAGTTATTACATCATCAGAATTTGTTACTGAATCTAACAATCCGGTTACTAAATCAAAATCATATGTTGTCGATTTTCCAAACTCATTGGTGGTAGATAGTTTGTACTGTTTGAAACTTCCCGTTAAATATGATGTGCTCGTTGTAAAATAATTAACGTTATCTCCGAATTTCAGTTGAGTTGTTTGGCCAGTCTCGCTATCATAAGTTGGAGTTATTTTAACATTATTGTTCTCAAAGTATTCTGGTCGGTAACTTGAATCTAATGGTATTTCTGTATCATTAACTTCAGTGCTCACATTTGTTGCTCGAGAATCAAGTGGTTTTTCAGAGGCTTGCCCATCATCATCAACTAAATAATCATAATGTGCTTCAATAAATCTTTCCTTAATAGTTTTAACAACATTTCCACTTATGCTAATCTCATTATACGTTCCAGATATTCCCGATTCTAATGTTACTCCATCAAAATACACAGTTCCCAACCCTTGATATGCTAGATGTATTTTTACATTAGTCGTATAGTCAGTTATTGTAACTGGGATTGACAAAACCTGCCATTCTTCTAGGCCGGGATCAAAACTTACACTAGAAAATTCATGAAGTGTAGCGCCTAAAATGGTATATTCAATTACCATATAATATGCTCTGTCTCCAGAACTGTCAGAGCATTTAGTTGGTGTACCTTCTGATTTTGACCAAACTTTAATAGTATAAATATTGTCAGATGTCAAATCTAACAAATCCGTAATATCATACGATGCACTTCTTGCTTCATTCTCGTTTCCAACAATAACAATACCGTTATCGCGCAGTATATCTTCATATACTCCACTTGTTTGAGAAGAAATGCCTGCCCCAGCTACCCCAGATGACAAAGTCCACCCACTTAATGAGTTTTCAAACGATGGATTTTCCATTAGATTGGTTCTTGTATTTCTATAGCCTTCAAGTAATTGAATGGAATCAAAATACACTGAACCGCCAGAACCGTTTTCAATTCTGTTTAATTTTATTGTGACGGTTGTATTATCCGTAGCTACAGTAAATGGTAAATCTACATAATGCCATTCACCATCGTCTTCTACAACTATAACATCATATGTATTAAATGTTGCACCATCTACTGTAATAAATGCTTCTCCGTCATTACAAAGGACTTTTATATATCCAGATACATTGTATGTTCCACTATCCAAAATAATATCTTGTTCATAATGCACATCTTGACCATTATAAACTGACGCAAAAGCTGAAAAATCACCATATATACTTTCTGTATCGTTGTATTCATGTGAAATAAATGTAGGAGAGTATCCGTTTAAATCATCAATAACAAAATCCCAATTTGGATCATTAGTTGCATTTTCGTATTCTTCAAAACCACCATTCAAAATCGGATCAAAATATGCATATTCAGGTGTTGATTCGTATATTTTAATATGATTTTGTCGATAGTTTGGTATTCCATTAATATCAATATAGGTATCGTAATATCCAGATAAACTGAAAATATTTAAATACTTAAAAGTTTGAACAAACCCATCGCTAGTCATTATTTGAATAGTATGACCATAATTATCAAACCAGTAATATGATTCATCATCATTGTAATTTGTTATAGTGGTTTTCTTAAAATCATATGTGTATTCAACTTCTGCAATTTTACCTGAATCAATATATGATGATATAGTAGATATTCTATCAGAAGTGGAATCATATGTATAAACTGTTTTAGATCCTAAAGTCGATTGACCATATAAAAGTCTGCCATTTGTGTCATGATCGTAGATAGAGTAATAATCAAGAGTAAAACTTTCATTATCATCGTAGTCGGTATAGTGGTAGACGTATCTTGGGACTTTTTCATCAATTTCAGTTTCGTAAGAATATGTACCGTAAGACACATACTCCAGTTTGTCGTATATATTTGGAGTTCCTTCAGTAACTAGCACATATAGATTTGAATAATGTAAATTGTTTTCATAGTCATATACTAAATCAATATAATTCCCCGTATCATCAGTTACTGTATCAATTAGAATTCTACTTCCGATGATATCATACTCAATATATGTGTACAATCCTGTTTTTTTATCATAGACAGTATCTAAATACCCATCATAGCCAAAATGATAATGAACCTGTTCAAGAGTTACTAAGAAATAATCTATTATTTCATTGGTTCCTCGTTCTTCTAAAGTGACAAACATGTTTCTACTTCCATCTTCAGCTAAGTAGCAAGCATAATCATTAATCGCATCATCCTGATATCTGGAATCACACGCGGTTGAAACATAATAGGTTTTTGCACCAGTAGCATCTATTGAATAATACCTGTTATTAGCTGTGTCAAGCCTTGCCTCAATATTATAATTTGTTCTCCAACCTGCTCCATACCCAATATTTGTGGCTTTATCGTTGATATTATAAACCATAGAGAGTGATAAACTCTGTTTATCTGTTTGAAAGTTCAAATCATTTCTGATTAAAGTTAGCTCACCAGTATAATCCGACACATACCCAGTACCGGCAGTAGAGATAGGTTGTTGACTATATGTCCAATAATCGTGAAGTCCATTAGTATATTCATATCCTATAACGAGGACAGGCCCATAGATTATAGAGTTTAATGAGTTGAAAATTATATATCCTGATACTGATTCCTCCTTCTTGCTTAATTCAATTATTCTAGAGGTATCACCATTAAATAACCATTCCTGAAAATTTCTAGTTATGTCCCATTTATATGTTTCTGTATCTCCATCAGCATAAAGAACTTCTTCATAATCAATAACTCTGTCATTAGTAACGTTTAAATCTTCACCAACCATTTGGCTCATGCTATAACCGCTATCAACTTCTTTCGCTAATATTGTGCAGTTATTTGTACAGTAGTTACTATTCGATAATGTTTGTATTCTTAAATGAGCATAATTTACAATTGTGTCACTAGGTATTTGAGTTAAATCAAATTCTACATAACTTCTATAGTTATAGTTCCCATTATATCCAACCTTAAGTGCAGTGCCATAATCATTATATGAGCTAGCAAACACATATCTTGCATCAATCATATCGCTATCTCCATAAAAAGTAATTGATGGATCAACAACTACTGGGTAATTAGCTGTTTTTAGCCAATTGTCATCAGGTGTTATCATAATCTTATATGTTGTGTCGCTTAATTTAACAAAGTCAACTTGTAAATTTGTTGAATCATTAAACTCACTATCAAACATAACAAAATCAGCAAATGTGAATACAACTTCACTTGCTTCATTAACAAAATTTATATTGCCTTCTGAATCTGTTACAATATCAAGATTTTTCAACTTATATTCAAAGGTAATTGAAAAGTTTTCCACATACTCATTAAGAATAATGTTTTCCTTGATTTTACTACCTGTCACAATATATTCAATATCTACATTATCTTGAATATCAGCATAAAGCACTTTTTGATTGATGTTAGTTAATTCTTTGATATTATTTGGAGAAGCCTTTTCTTCATCTACAAGGATGTCTACAGAATCTATATTAAGTACATTCCAGTCAATAGAGTAATCATCGTAAAACAATTTAATTGTTTTATTGTCGTCAAGCTTCTTTGGAAACTTTAACTTGAATGCATTATCTTGAGTCTCAAACAAATCATTTAATTCATCGTAAATTAAACTGTTATTAATGTTTTTGAGTTTCCCATTATCTAAATAGTGAATAGTATCATCATAGAATGCTTGCTCATAGGTTCCATCAATCTTCCTGAAAACTTTAGAATTCAACGCTCTTTCTTCAATAATCTCAGATTCAATCTCTACACTACTTGGATCAAAATCTGGATCGGTTGTTGTTGGATAATCTGACAAGTTCAAGCCAGATGCAGAACTCTCTTCCCCAATATCCTCTGTTGGTATATCTAAAGCATATACCTTATTAGGATTCTGAGGTAGAATACTACCCGCTAGCATAAATACCATCATTAAGCTAAGAACAACTTTTTGTGTCTTCTTCATTAAATATCGTAATGCAAAAATCATGTCGTTGCTAATACCTTCTTTTAAATGTTTTCTTCTCATAATATCCCCCTATTTTTCTTTATAAAAAAAGACACCAAAAAACATAAATTACTTAATATGTTTGTTTGTGCCTTCGAAAATCAAATATATACTCTCATCATACATAAATATTTTTCCGCCCATTATACTATTTAAATCAATAATAGTACAAAAGAACAATAGTTGTCAATAGACACATTTAAGTGAAAAAACGGATGAAATATGTCGCGTCGATTTAAATATGTCTTAATTTAGATGTTAAATTTTTCTAAAATTTAAATATCAACAGAAAAAATAATTTTGCAATACTTATAGATTTAGTATTTGTTTGTAAAGGAAAAGAAATAAGAGAAGATTAAAAAATAATTATTTATAACAGCTTGACTGTATCCAGTAAGATTATATTTATATAATGATATCTATTAAGAAAACCTTTAAAGACAGTTATTGAGCTACGATATTCGTGTAATCACCTACGATTTTTGATTATCACTTACAAGAAACTAAAGGTATTACATACGACTTTCTGTAATCAAGACAAAAAAAGTACTTCTCCAGGGGAAGAAGTAGTAATTTATGATCAATTAGTGATACTAATATATATACAAAGGACTCTATCTCTAGAGTCTTTTCGTATTAAAAAGCAGCTACTATGCTTAAATTGATTTGATGATTCGCTCTAAATTGGTCTTGCAAGTAATTATTCCATGATAATTCTTTGTATATTCGTTCACTCTTAATTGTAAGAATAAGCTCAGGATGATTGTATTCTGGAATAATGTTATTTGTGTTTAGATCACTTTCAGATATAGCTAACATCTTATACTTATCTGAAGACAAGATTCTAAAGAGTAGATACTTAAGATCCTGGAACCTTTTCAAGTTAAACTTCACGATATCTTTCAAGTAGCGATTACGTTGTTTTTGCATCAGTTTAGCTAGAGCATTGCTAAACTTGTTTGTATTTGTTTTTAGAAAGCTTATGATTCTATATTTAATGGATTTGCGAAATCTGATGGATCCTTTTGATTTATCATCATACTTGGTATATAAATCTATGATTAAATCCCAGTTAGCAGTTATAGTATGATACGATCCTTTTTTACCATACACATATTTTTGTTCAACTGAAATAGTTTTTCGGTCGTTTTTGAGGATTGCTAGATTATCAGTTACTTTTCTTAATGCTTTCGTTATAACTTCTGGATCCATTTCATTTGGAGATAACCATCCAAGTGAGATAGCGATATACTTATTAGAAACATTCGTTACTGATTTACCAATACTATAAAAATGAGCAATTAAAAAATGTTCAAGCTTAAGCCATGGATAATGATCCTCATGAGCGTAGTAACGCTTATTAGGATTTTTACCTATATTATGATACTTAATCTTGTATGTTTTTCTTAATTGCTCATTGAGTCTATATTTGATTTGTTCTTCCGTATAAGTGCCGGAGGAAATGAAAAGAGCTAGTGATAGGTGATACTTATTGTACATTGTTTCTAGATACACTTTAAAGGATGAGGTAAAACGAGATAAATTTAAGTTATTGTCTGTTATATAATCTTGAAATTTCATTCACTAGCCCCTTTCGAAAGAAGTAATTGTAAAAACTATATGTCTATGATTTTATATCATATAAGAAGTACAGACTGCACAAAGCCCGAGCCGACCTAGGCGGTCAGTTTAGTAAAAAAATAGAAACCTTAATACTATATCCTTATATAATATTTGTGATGAAAAATCACAAAGATAATCATCCTATGAAAAACAGAACCGTAACGAAGTTGCGGTTCTAACCGCATATAATATTGT
>JAIPGD010000056.1 GCA_021736305.1 Candidatus Izemoplasma sp. | reverse complement strand
TGTCTTTTTTTATTGATATATTAAGATTGACATTTTAGATAAAAGTGCTATAATTAAATTGTAGTTATTGACATATGTCAAATATAGGAGGTGAAAATTATGCCAGGAAGAGATAGAACAGGGCCTGAAGGATTAGGAAGTATGACAGGAAGAAGAATGGGGCCGTGTAACGGATCTAATACAACTTTTGTAGGTAGAGGCTATGGTCGTGTTCTAGGCAGAGGTTATGGTCGTAGATTTGCTTACACCCCAACAAAAGAAGATTTACAAAGAGAGAAAGAAGATTTACAAAAAAGAATAGAACAAATTGAAGAGGAATTAGAATAATAATTGATATAAGCGACTAAGGTCGCTTATTTCAATATAGGAGGAAAATATGATTATTGCATTGCCAACAAAAGAAAGTGGCGAAAAAGCTTTTGTATCTGAAAATTTAGGACGAGCAAATTATTTTTATTTATATGACACTAAGACAAAAGAAGGAAAATCATTTAAAAATAATTTTTTAAATGAACTCCATGGAGCGGGAGTAAAAACCGCAGAGTTTTTATTAAAATATTCTACTGATATTTTAATAACTCCTAGAATTGGAGAAAAAGCTCTAGAAATTTTGCTTGAGACAGATATTAATATTTACAAATCTACAGAAAAAATTGCAAGAGAAAATATTAATGATTTTTTAAATGATAACTTAGAAAAATTGTATTAATGCAAATAGCAATTTTAAGCGGTAAAGGTGGAGCAGGAAAAACACTTGTAGCTGTTAATTTAGTTAATTTAATAAATCTATCAACTTATATTGATTGTGATGTTGAAGAACCAAACGGGAAATTATATTTTTCAAGCGAATATAACAAAAAAGATATTAATGTATTAGTTCCTAAAATCAATTATAAAAAATGTACGCACTGTAATAAATGCGTTGATTTTTGTCGTTATAACGCTTTGATTGATTTTCTAGGGAAAGTTAAACTTCTTCCTAGTTTATGCCACAGTTGTGGTGGTTGTAAATTAGTTTGCGAATTTGATGCTATAACAGAAGTAAAAGAACCGATAGGTTATATTTATCAGGGAGATTATAAATATCATCAGATTTATGGTGGCGAGTTAAAAATCGGAAAAGAGTCTGGAATTGAAATAATTAGTCAATTGATTAGTAAAGCAGATAAAGAAAAGATTAATATTATTGATTGTCCTCCCGGAAATGGTTGTAGTGTAATGGAGAGCATCGAACAGGCAGATTATTGCATATTAGTTAGTGAACCAACTATTTTTGGCTTAGAAAATTTAAAATTAGTTCATGAATTAACTACTTTATACAATAAAAATATCGGACTTATAATTAATAAAGCTAATGATTATAATAATATCATAGAGGATTTTGCAAAGACAAAAGATATTTCAATTATTGGTTATATACCTTTTGATAAAGAGTTAGCGAAACTAAATTCGAATCAGCAGTTAGTTTCTGACAACAATAAATTCAAACCATATTTTATTAAAATTATAGAACAAATAAAACAAGAGGTTGATTTATGAAAAAATTATTATTTTTAAGTGGAAAAGGTGGAACTGGTAAAACAATAATAGCTAGTAGTTTTATTAAGTTGGCAAAAAGCGAAAACTTTGCGGATTGTGATGTTGAAGCACCTAATTTACATTTAATATATAAAAAAGGGCAGATTAATTCTAAACCTTATTATGGTTTAAAAATAGCGAAAATAAATGCAGATAAATGTGTTAATTGTGGAATATGTTATGATAATTGTCGCTTTGGTGCAATTGATCTAAATGATTCAAATCATCAAATTAACCCTTATAAATGTGAGGGATGTGGCGTCTGCGGTTTTGTTTGTCCACAAGGTGCAATCGATTTTGTAGATTCAATTTCTGGAAGTATAGATTTATATAAAGATAATTATTTATTTTCGACTGGCAGTTTAAAAATGGGTAGTGGAAACTCAGGGTTATTAGTTACAGAAGTAAAAAAACAATTAGATAATCATTATGAAAAAATCACTATTATCGATGGCCCTCCTGGTATAGGCTGTCCTGTGATAGCGTCTATAAGTGGAGTTGATTTTGTTTTGTTAGTATCAGAACCTTCATATTCTGGGTTTAGTGATTTAAAAAGAATTATTGAAACAATCAATAAATTCAAAATAGATTTTGGGGTGTGTATTAACAAATATGATTTAAATATTGAGATATCTAAAGAAATAAAAGCTTACTTAAATAAACAAAATTATAACTTTTTAGGAGATATTTCTTACTCAGAAAAAGTAAGTGAGATAATAAATAATAATGAAGTAGTTGTTGATTATGATTTTGTGGTCGGAAAAGAAATTAAAAATATATATCTAAATACAATGGCACTTCTAGATTGGTAAGCAGTTTATTCTTTGAAAATTATTTGTTATGATATAATATCATTAACTAATAATAGGAGATAAGTGATGTTTAATACAATTTTATCAATGCAAAAAGAAAAAAAGTACATTATACAAGGATCAATTTTTTTTATTGTGTTTTTAGGTTTATATTTTCTTTTAGATCATCTTAATATTGGCTATAGCCAAATGATTAAAGATTATGGAATATATTTAGTGGTTGGGAATGTCATATTAAACTTTATAATGGCATTTATTTCTGCATTTATGTGGAATATTTCAACTACTTTAGTTAAATTAACTGGTAAAGAAGGAAAAGGAACATTTGTTTCTGGTTTTGCAGTTTTCTTTGGAATGTTAACTTATGGTTGTACACCCTGTGTAATTGCGTTATTCTCAACTATTGGAATTACATTCGCTGTTGCTGCATTACCTTTAGCTGGTTTACCATATAAGTTAATTGCTTTAGTGTTATTAGTACTAGGTTTTTTCTGGTTGAAATACGAAGCTAATCATATTAAATGCAAAATAAATGTTAAGGAATAAGCTCTTTGTTTGTTAGCTATAATATTAGTTGGATTGTTTTTTTGGTATTTAAAAGATATAATAATTATATAAAGATTTTAAAGAATATGGTTTTTCAGGAGGCATTAATATGAAAAAGTTTATAGTATTAATTTTAGCAATTTTCGGAATGTTTTCTATTGTTTCATGCAATAAATCTTCTTCAGAAGAAACTACTAATTTGACTGAAGAATTTAATCTTGATGAACAATTAGATACACCTACAAATTTAGCAATTAATGGTACGACTTTAACTTGGAGCGAAGTTGAATACTCAACTGGATATAGGATTTATGTTAATGGTAATTTAGAAGCAGAAGTTTATAATAACAGCTTTGATTTTTCTGAGGTTGAAGGAGACAATTTGATTTTTACTATCAAAGCAATTACTACAACAGGATTACATAACTCAAATGAAAGTGTGACAATCGCTTATAATGCTAATCGTTCCCAAGAAATTGCTGGAATTAAAACTTTATTAGTTTCAAATAATATGATTGTTTCTAATCCTGATGGATTTGCTGCAGAATTAGTTGATAAAGGAATGGTGGCAGCAGATTTTGGAACTATGATGAGTGAATTTGATACTTTAAGAATACAAATGGAAAGCCAAAATGTATCTTTATCAAATATGTATGAAGCTATTGATGGTTTCATGGATTCGATGAATAGATATCAAATAGAAGCACTTCTTTCATCTCTGATTAAATTTGAATTAAAAGCAATTATTGAAGAAGAAATTGCGGATATGCAAGATATGGAAGAACAATATGGTCAAGATTATTCTGAAGAAATTATGATGAATCAAAATACCCTTGATTTCATTGAAGATAATGTAGACGAGGTTGTTAAATCAGCAATGTTGGTAGTTGATTATATTGTTGATGTAGAGGAAAGTATTTCTACCGATTTAGTAACAAGCTTTGAAGGATTAGCAGAAGCTCAATCTCCCAATCAAGCAAGCATTGACCTAGCGATAACCTTGAAAAATGAATTAGTAAATGATCTAAAAGATTCTTTGCCTGAATTAGAAGATGTTTTGATATTAAATAGAACTCTATTAGCGTTTTTGTCAACAGTTTATGAAGGTGATTTTAGTATCGATACTATTAACGTTATAAAACAATCTTCCCAATCATTATTAGGGATTGAATTATTTTATAATTACCTACTAGCAATCGATGCAAGTTATGTTCAAGGTATGTTGGATACAGTAGATCAATCAGAATACGAAGTAGCAGAAAATGTGATTATATTGAATTTAACTTTATTGGATGAGTTCTTAGAAGATAATCAAACATTGATTCAAGAGATGAATGATATTTATACAGTTGAAGAGAAAGAAGTAATGTTTTTTGATTATCAAGTAATGTTGATTGCAAATCAAATCATTATAGAAAATGCAGGTTTAGATAAAGACGACACTTCAGTTATTCAATCAATCTTTGAAAATAATATCAGTTACACTGAGATTTTTAATGCTCAAGTAATGATGAATGACCAACTCAATGAATTGTTAGATGCATTAGTAGAAACTGATTTTAAAGTAATAACTGATGTTTTTGCTTTTGCGGCTTTAGATCCTGATGATTTTATTTCAATCGAAGATTATTATAACGCACAAAAAGAATATAAGTTTAAAATGTATAATGAAATAGTTAATTTAATCAATCCAATTGTTCAAGATATGACTTTAGAGGAGTATCAAACTTCTCTCGATTTAGGATTTGATTTTTTAGTCTCATATTATGAAATCGCTAATTTGACAGATGAAACTTTCAATATGGATGAAGTTGAACTAATCAAAACTGGATTCCAGGATACTTCAGAAAATCAACTACAGTTACTTAAACTAGTTTTAAATGAATTTGATGACAATGACTTTTGGTTAGTTTATAGTGATTTAGACATTGCGAACACAGAAGAGTCAGCTTATGAAACGATGATCCTTATTGCTAATACTTACATCAACATTTATGATGCAGGGGGAGAAGCGCATTTAGATGCAATTACTTTAGAAGTGATTTCTATCATTTCTGACCCTGACAATATGACAACATTAAATTTGACACAAACAGAAGTAGACGAAATTGAAGGTATGTTAACTACGTTTTTTGAAGATATTTATAATCAAGCAAATATTATAAAGGATTTTGATTCAAATAATTTAACACTTCAACAAGAAGAAGAAATCCAAATTTTTATTCAATCATTACTACCTTTTCTTTTTTCGGGATCAGGATACTAATAATTTACCAAATATATATAGCAATAACTCTTTGAATTGAGTTATTGCTTTTTTTAATTGAAAATAATATTTATAGTTTTTTGTAATATATGATATAATTTTTCTAAAGGTTGTGATAAATTGAACAAACTAAAAATCTATCTAATTAGGCAACTGGTAAAACTGTTTTACAGAATTAAATTTAAACTAAAGGTTAACTTCAATGATTTTAATCACAAACGTAAAGATGCTTATTTTTTAATTGGAAATCATGCTTTTTTACATGATGGTTTAATTCATGCGATGTTTTTAAAAAAATATCCTTTTCCGATTATAAATTCTTTTATGTTTACTAATCAAAAGATGAAGTATATCTTGACTAAGGTCATTACTTCGATTCCGAAAAGGAAAGGACAAATTGATATTACTACTTTAAGGGAAATGATGCGAATCATTAAAAATAATCGAGGTATTATGGTTTTCCCTGAAGGCAATTCATCGTTTTTTGGTAAAGAAAGCGAAATTCCTTTTTCTACTGTTAAACTATTTAAAAAATTTAAAATAGATGTAGTTGTTTGCAAAACTAACGGTGCTTATTTAACTAGTGCTAGGTGGGGCAAAAAAGCAACTAAGCGCGGTTTAATTGAAATGAATTATTATACTTTATTCAAGGGGGATGAACTAGAAAATTATACAAATGATCAAGTTTATAAAAAAATGAAAGATGCTTTAGCATTTAATGACTTCGCTTGGAATAGAAAAGAAAAGCATTTATATAATCCAAAACACCGGGCTTTAGGATTAGAAACATATATCTATGTATGCCCTAAATGTTTAAGCTATCAATCATTATCAACAAAAGGTAATCAGATTTTCTGTGATAATTGTGGAGAAATCGGTCATTTTAATGAATATTCCTTATTGTCAGGATTACCATTTGATAACTTAATAGCTTGGGATAAATTACAAAAAGAAAGGCTTCCAGAAATAGTAAAGAATATTATTTCTTCAAGCGGGTCTATGCATAAAGTTGATATGAGAGAGTATACAACTAAAAGCATAGGTTTTGTGGATATTGAGTTAAGTAGTAGTAGAGACAATCTTATTGTTATTAACAATAATCAAGAAATTAAATTTGAGTTGAATAAAATTCAAGGTTTAACTCTTACAAGAAAAAAAGAAGTTTCTTTTGATTACAAAGGTTTAACGTATTTGTTTAAATTAGAAGATCCAATGTTGATTTATGATGCTATTAATTATTTAAAGGAGAGTAGTAACTAATGGAAAAATGGGGAGCAATGGTATATTTATTATTAATTGGCGTTTTATTATTTGTAGGTAAAGCTTTAAAGACAAGAGTTCCATTCTTAAATCGAATTGTATTGCCTTCGGCTTTACTTGGTGGAGCTGTTGGTTTAGCTTTTTTTCATCTTGTTATTCCAGGTGAATATCCAATTGACGTTGAAGTAATGACTTCGATTGTATATCATATGTTAGCGTTAGGATTTATTACATTAACGTTGAAAGAACATAAACCAACTAAGAATAAAAAGAAAATATGGTCTACAGGGATGATTATTACAAGTACTTATGCTTTGCAAGGTTTTATTGGAATTTTAATGGTTTTGTTATTCTTTACTGATAAATCTGTAGCTGCTGGAATGTTGTTGCCATTAGGTTTTGGCCAAGGTCCAGGTTTAGCAACTAGTTTTGCAACAAACTGGAGCGAAATGTTAACCGGAGATTTAGCTTCATCAGTTGCTATTGGTGCTTCATATTCTGTTGTAGGGTTTTTGTTTGGGGGAACAATTGGTGTTCTTTTAATAAATGTTATTTCGAAAAAACGTGGTGTTGAAAGAACCAAAAGATATGAAGATTCTTCAATTGAGAAAGCAACAATTGAAATTGATACAGTTAAAGAAATTAGTATATTAGATGGCTTAACTGTACAAGTGGTTATCATATCAATCATTTATGGTTTAGTATGGCTAACACTATTTTTGTTAAATAAAGTTTTGTTACCTTTAGGAGACGTTGGAGAGACCATTTTTGGTTTATTGGTAGGATTTAACTTTATTATTGGTATATTCTATGCTTTATTATTTAAATTGGTTCTTAAATTTACAAGTAAAAAAGGCATCAATGTTAGTTTCGTTAAAAATGATTATATTTTATCTAATTTGAGCTCATTATTTTTTAATTTTATGATTACTGGTGCTGTTTTAACTATTACTTTTGGATTTATAGCTGAATATGGTTGGTTGTTGCTATCCATAAGTACTGTTGGAGCTATTTTCACTTTACTATATGTGTATTATGTAACTAAAAAAGTATATTCTGCTCATAATGGTGAGTATTTCGTTGGATTATTCGGTATGTTAACGGGTGTTGCATCAACTGGTATTGCTCTTTTAAAAGGTATTGATAAAGATTTAGAAACTCCTGTAGCTGAAGAAATGGCTATGGGTAGTGCGACCGCGATTACGATGGCCTTACCATTGTTTGGGTTATTAATGTTACCATCTTTAGGCTATGGTTCGGAGAATGAACCACTATTTAATTTGATTGCTCTTTTTGGCTGTTTGTTATATTGTTTAACAATGTTTGTTATATTATTAGTTAGAGGCAAAAGAGGAGTTAATTAATTTTTATTATAAACTAACTTTTAGAAATTTACTCTGTGTGATAAAATGAAAGTAGAATTAATGAAGGAGGGATTATTATGAATATTTATTTTTGCGAGAAGTGCAAAAGAATTTGTTATACTTATCCAGTTGATTCGCCACTTGATTGTTGCAAACAACCTATGATTTTATTAAAACCTAAAAAAGAAGAAGAAGGTAATGAAAAACATTTACCAGTAGTTAAGAAATTAGGAGATAATAAAATTAATGTTAAGGTGGGTTCGGTAGAACATCCTATGACAGAAAAACATTATATTCAATGGATTTTTATTGAAAACGGCGACAGATACCTTATTAAAACTTTCGAACCTGGAGATACTCCTGAAGCTGATTTTGATGTTGATTTGTCTAAAGAAGTTAAGGTTTATGAGTATTGCAACATTCATGGTTTATGGATGACTGAGGTTAAGTAAGTTTTAATTGAAAGCCATACACATGGCTTTCTTTTTTACTGGACAAATATATTTTTACTTTGCTAATTGGTGGTGAGCTAACTTGGAGTTAATTGAATCGATTAAATATTTGATCTTAGGGATTGTTCAAGGCATTACTGAAGTATTGCCTATATCTTCTAGTGGTCATGTAGAAATTGTTAAATATTTACTTAAGGTAGAAGTTTATGAAAGCATAATTTTCTTAATTATTGTAAATACAGGCTCTTTATTAACGTTTGTAATTATTTATTTTAATAAACTCGTTGCTTTATTTAAGGGCTTTTTTATATATATTTTTAATAAAGAAAAAAGAGAGACTTATAAATCAGAGTTTATATATATGTTGAAAATACTAGTCGCTACCATTCCTGCTGGAATTGTTGGCCTTTTGTTTGAAGAAAAAATTGATGCTTTTATGGTTGACTATGGGCTTTTATTGGTTGCTATAGGGTTATTGTTGACAGCTACAGTATTGTTTTATATAACAGAAAAAGAACCGTTTAAAAGCGGAAAATCACATTTAAGTTGGTTTGATACGATATTTATTGGTCTTGCTCAATCAGTAGCTTTAATTCCTGGTGTCTCACGATCTGGTATGACAAGTACAGCTGCAATAAAAAGAGGTGCAAATATAAATACCGCTTTAGATTTTGCATTTATTATTTATATACCAATATCTTTTGCTTCAATTATATTAATGGTTTATAAAATCATTACAAAAAACACAACAAGTTTTGAGTTAGGAAATACTCATAATTATTTCTTTGCATTTATCGGTGCGATGATTGCAACTTATATTGCTTATAGATTAATTTTCAATATTTTTAAATCTGGAAAATTAAGATATTTTAGCTATTATTGTTTCGGCGCAAGCTTTTTTGCGTTGATTTTATTTATTATTTAAACTGTTTAGGGGGAGCTTATGGACTTTATTGAACTTATAAAACATATTATATATGGCTTCGTTCAAGGCTTATTTGAAGTGTTACCAATATCTTCAAGTGGGCAAGTATCATTTTTACAAAATGTTTTAAATGCTGATATTTCAACTGGAACTTTTTTCTTGGTTGTTGTAAATTTCGGTTCTTTAATTGCGGTTATTATTTATCTGCGTGAAAAAATACTATGTATTTTGTCGGGACTATACCAATACATTATTAAAAAAAGCAGAACCAAGGAAAATAAAGAAAACTATAAGTTTGCCTTAAATATATTGATCGCTATTATTCCAATTGGTTTGATTGGAGTAATTTGGGGACAATTTGATTATTTGTTTGAGGAACATCTATTAATAATAATTGGTTTAGGTTCTTTATT
>JAIPGD010000055.1 GCA_021736305.1 Candidatus Izemoplasma sp. | reverse complement strand
ATCATTCTTGGATTGTTAGTAGGAAACACCAGAATTCCTACAGTTGAAGATTCAAAAGAAGTTGTTTACGAAAAAGTGGATGAAAATGGTGATGTTGTCTATACAATAACCAAACAAGAGTTGTATGAAGAAATGAAACGAAACAATGGAATTAATCAACTATTAACACTTGTTGATCAAGAATTGTTGAGTTCTTATCTTGACGACATTACTCAAGAAGAAATAAATGAAAAAATACAAATGTTAAAATTTCAAACTAATGATCAAGAAATCATCGATGAATATGATCAAGAAACAATTGATGATTTAGAAGAAAACTACCTTCGATCAATGATTTTATCTGGATATCATGATGGTCAAGAAGATGAGTATGCAAAATTGTTAATTGCTAAAGAAAAATTCGTGGTTGACCAAATCAAAGAAAACGATGACATTACTCAAAACGAAGTTGGCCAATATTATCTTAATAGTTATTTTGAAGATATTAATGCAATTAAAATACGCTTTTTAAGTGTTGAAGATGCTTATAATGTATTACATAAATATAATTTAGGTGAAGTTTCTAATGAACTAGCTCTTTATCTTGGTTACACTTATGATGATGAAACATTAGAAGATGATAACGAAGATATCGCTGAAGCTTTTATAACTGTTGATTCTTATTATTTTGATGAAGACGACGATATTAGAAATGTCAAAGAAGAATTAATTTATGAATTAGATAACGATATTTATACAGATCAAGACGACGATACTTATACTCTTGATCCAGCAGGAAATCTTCTAAACGACGATGAAGATATTGTTCTTGATAATGCGATAATCTTTGATAGTTTAACTGAAGCCAAAGCTTATAAAGACGCTAATACAACCTACTATAAAGTTGTTAAGAATGATCCGTTCGATGAAGATGAGACTGTTAAAGTCTATGATTATAGTGATAATTTAGTATATATAGTTGATGACGGTAAAATTTTTACTCCAGCTTTAGTCGAGGTTACTGATTCAGTTGATTTAGTTTTAAACAAAAATTTCACGCCAATAGATGAAGTTGAAGATTTTACTACTAATAATACTGAAGAATTACTTGAACAAGAAATATTGGAATATTATATCAAAATGTATAATTATGTTTATCAAGAATATCGTGACATTTTACCAGAAGGTTCTGATGTTGATGACTTATTAGCTATAGATAATCAATATTTACATTACAATTTTGAAGAAGTTAAAGAGAACTCAGCAACTTTAGCAACTTATATGTTTCATGATATAAGTCAACTAAACGACAAAACTTATTCAGCTGAACCAAAATTAATTGAAAACTACGCTTATCTAGTTTATAAATTAACTGAAGCACAAAAAGTTGATTTAAAAACGCTTGTTATGGATACTATTAAAGAAGCTATTATTATTCCAAATATAGCCACTTCTGATATTGAACTAATAACCGAAGGTCCTTATAATTCAACAATCACTTGGAAATCAAGCAAACCTGAAGTTATATCAAACGAAGGTGTTGTTACTATTCCTGAAGAAAACGAACTAGTTTCACTATCATATACAATCAATGTATTAGGCGTTGAAGGTTCAGGGTTTAAAACTGTTCGAGTATATACCGAAGGAGAAAGTTCTGATATTGATGAATTTGACGAAGACTTTGATGATATTAAAACTTTAATTGGGGATAATCAACTTTACAACGAAATCGAAGACATAATTATTGATGAAAAAGTTTACGGCCAAAACGCAAGAACCAGAATCACTAATTATTTAGTTGATTTAAGAAAAGAAGCAAACTTTGATATTTATGATTACTACTTGTCTTTAGATTATAACAAAGACTTTGATTCAGAATTTGATTATGATGGAAAAGGTAACAAAACTGTTTTAGCAAGTTTCGTCGATACTTTAGATGGAGAAAATAAAATTGAAATTACTGCAGAAGATTTTTATCAAAATGGTATGAATAGAAACCCAAGCCTGATAATTCTTTATGCAGCTCAATATAAAGAAGCAATTCATTCAGAATATTTTAATGCTTTGTTTGGAAACCAAACAAACTTAGATAGAAATGATTCTGAACAAATGGGTTACTTAAGAAATTACATTGGGTCGATAAAAAGTGAGTATAATCAATTATTAGGTAATCCTACATACATGGATTTATACGAACAATATTATGGATATAATTTTGAATCATTCCAAACTTATATATACACAAGATTCAAAACTGAAAATGAAACCATCCTATTAGAAAATCTTGTATTAAGTGAATTAAGAATGAACTTTGTTAATAAAGCTAACATTGATAATGATGCAATTAATTTAATCTATCAAGTAGTTGAAGATAATTATGAAAACTTTTTCAGTTTAAATGCAAAACAAGTTCTAATTTATTTCGACTTTGATGAAGACGGAAAACTCGATGATTTTAACGAATACTACGACGGGCTAAACGCAGCTGAACAAACAGAATTTGATGCGTTAGTTAATGGTCTAGAAAATTCTATAAAAGAATCTGATGAGTCTTTCGACAAAATAGTCAGTACTTATAGAAATGCTAAAAGAGATGATGAGACTTGGGGGGAATTAAAACAAAAAGGATTTATCCTCAAATATGAACTTCTAAACAAACAAGAAGAAGGCAAAAACATCTCATTGACTTATGGTGGCGAAAATGGTGTTAAAAACAAATACATTGAAGAATTTACAAACGCACTTATTGATTTATACAACGAATACCAATTACCTGTTAATAGCGACTTAGATGAATTATTATCTAGTTTAATTGTAACTGACTTTGGAATACATATTGTAAAAGCTGAAAAGGGAAATGATTTTGATGGTATTAGTTTAAAAATATTAGAAGATGACTACTCAACTATATCTGATGAATTACTAAACACCAATGATAAACCATCGAGAGAACAAATTGAAACTTATTACTTATATAAACTACTTGACCAATATAACGATATTGAAAATGTAAGTATGAGTCAAAAGCATGGTATATCATTACCTAAAATACCAGGAGATGTTCTAGGATCACTTGATTTCTATGCAGCGGAAACATTTGAAATTTTATTTAGCAATGAAGTTGTTAACTACGAATTCTTAAGAAGAATTAATGAAGGACAAGTAAAATCAGATTTGACTCAAACTGAATTCAACAATAATGTAAATTTACTAATTGATATTTATTATGACCTTACATTTAATAGTTTATCTGGAGACGATGAATAAATTCACAATATAAAAAGAGATTGAAAATTTCAATCTCTTTTTTTATATTACTCATTGGTTAATTTATGTTTATAGTATCTTTCTCGTTCTAAAACAGCAATTGATTTTGTTAGCTCACCTTCTTGGGTCTGTTCTAATTCTTCTCCCAAGACACAAGCTTTTGAATCAATATTATCAATAAAATGGATCATTAATGCCTCAGCTATATTTGGTTTCTTTGGTGAACCAAAATTACCATAATAATGATGAGAAAGCATAATATGTTCTAGTAACATTACTTCTTCTTTTCCTTCTAAATTTAATCTAGTTGCTGTTTTTTCAAGAAGATTAACCCCCATAGAAATATGTCCAAGTAATTTACCTTTGATAGTATATTCAGCATTTTCATAAGATTTAAATTCGGAAATTTTACAAATATCATGAATAATAATTCCAGACATCAGTAAATCTTTATTTAAAAATTTATATACCTTCATAAACCCTTTAGCTAATTTTAGCATTGAATGGGTATGATAGGCCAATCCGGAAATATAAGCATGATGAAAACGTGAAGCTGCTGGATAAAGATAAAAATCATTTTTATTTTCTTCATATATTGTTTTTGTGAGCTTTTTAATTGTCTCATTTTCTAAACTATCAATTATTGTTTCAATATCTTTTTTTATAAATGATATTTTCACAGGAGCGTACTCATAGAAAAACTTCATAAGTTTTTCTTGGGTTTTATCGTCAACATCTAAAGTTTCAAGTAATTGATAATTAATTGCTTCTAAATGGATTTTTTCTTTGAAGTTTATCGAGCGAGTTTCAAATAGATAGATTTTATTTAGTAGAACCTCTTCATCTTGCTTAATTCTCACTATAACATTTTCGTTGTTATCAGTAGTAACATTAACTGGATAGGTATCATATGTAGACTCATTGACTTGAGTAACCTTCCCGTAAAATTTGTAATTTTTGTCTAATTCTAACATTTTTTACTTCCTTTCAAAAATATAGACCCCAATATCTTTAAGGACATATTCATTATTTATATTTTTTATTGAATTTGATGCTAATTTTAATTTCATATTATCACTAATATTGATTTTCTCAGAATGTTTAGTTATTTTAAATATAACTTGATAATCTATATAATCAACCTTTAATCCATAAGGTAAATCAACCACATTTTTTACTTTCAAATTCATTTTTTTTCTTAATTCAATAATACTTTTTATTTTTTTTATATCTTCCCAATTTCCATCAACTAACTGCCAAGAGATTTGATTTACATTGTCACCTTTATTATAACTATCATCAATCAAGTCTTTAGAACGATAAAATTCTTGACCAGAATGTATGAATGGAATTCCAGGAGCTAAAATAGTTATAGCAGTCGCTAAAAATTGTTGTTTTTTTATTGTTTTAATTGATTTTTCAATTATGCTTGTTTTATCAAAAAAAGTTAAATTATCATGACATTCTACATAATTAATTGATTGTGAAGTATTTAATTTACCTTCATTTACAAATAACTTTTTAACATCTTTTTGCAACTCTAAATTCCCCAAAGCAAATCCTCTATGTTCTTTATTAAAAGTTGACCCTTTAATTAAATCTCTAAATTGATCATTAAAAAATTTAATTGATTTATCTAAGGCCTTGTTTTCCATATGAGCTAGATTATCATCGCCTACAATTTTCCAACCTTCTCCATAAAGTAGTATATCAGGTTTAATTTCGGTTAATTCTTTTTGAATTGCGTTCATTGTATTATAATCTATTAACCCCATTAAATCAAATCTAAAGCCATCTAAATCAAACTCCGTCAGCCAATATTTTAGTGAATCGATAATTAATTTTCTTATCATCGGCCTTTCTGTTGCTAAATCATTTTTACAACCAGAATGAGCAGTCATTAAACCCATATCATCAACTCTAAAAGAATATCCAGGCACCATTTTTTCATAAGGGAAATATTTATATACATCAACATGATTATATACTACATCCATTATCGCGCCTATATGTTCATTATGTAAGGTTTCCACCAATTGTTTAACTTCATTAATTCGTTTATAGGGATGATTTGGTTCTAAACTATATGAGCCTTCTGGAATAAAAAACTGAGAAGGATTATATCCCCAATTATAAGCTTTTTCAGGCTTTAATTCATCAACTCCAGTAAAATCAAATATTGGCATAAACTGAATATGAGTAAAACCTAAATATTTCAAATAGTCAAAGCCTATAGGCTTATTATTAACAGTTTTATCTTTTTCAATAAAACCTAAATATTTTTTGTTATCGATAAAATACTCTTTATCATCTGAAGTAAAATCTCTAATACTGGTTTCATAAATAATGGGGTTATCATTCTTAATAACGGAATCATTCATTTGATACGTTTTACTACGATTGATAATATAACTATATTCACCATTAGCATTAGACGAAATAGCGTAAGGATCATTAACTATTTTTTCGCTTCCATTAACATATACTCTGTATCTATATTTATAATTTTCCAAGTTCTTCTCTAAAGTTAATGTCCATACCCCAGCTTTTTTATAATGCAAATCATAACTCAGCTGGTGATTATCTTTATCAAACAACTCAACTATCACTTTTTTAGCAATTGGTGACCATAAATTGAATGTAGTAAAATTATAATCATAGATTATACCTAAATCGTTATTTTGATAGTTATAATCATTAATAAACTTAACTGTTCTAACAATTTTACCGCTAAATAATTCTGTTTTTTCACCATTACTTGCTACTAAATAATAGTTTTTGCGCAAAGAAATATCTTCATCTAAAACATAGTGAATCTTATAGTAATCAAATAATTTTTCTGTCTTAATTTCAACTATTTGAATTTCACTATCATCTAAAAATAATTTTATATTCAACTCACTGTTATATTTATGTTTTTTTATAAGAACAGTTATTAAATGTGTATCATCTAAATATGCTTTGAAATCATTGTTTATCATGTAATTTATCCACCAGTTCTTTACTATAAGTTAAAAGAAAATCTCGTTTGTTTGGTATTTGCTCTAATAATACTTTTTCAATTAATTTTTCTAAAACAACTCCAATCATTCGATTATTATTTGTGAACCTTTTTATATCATTACCATTCACTTCTAAATCTCTGATTGATCGAATCACTAAATTCTTTTCAAGGTTTAATATTTTCGCTTTTTGGCTTTCGTAATCAAAGAAAACTTTTAGTAATTCATCTGCTTCTAAGATATATTCAGTATGATAATTGTAAATAATAATTGAGTTTAGTCTTTGTTTATTAAGTATTTCCATTAACTCAACTAATGCATTTATATGTCTAATCTCATCATTAGAAAATCGCCAATATGAAGCGTTTAAATGTCTACTAGGATATAACGAAATTGCAAACAATTGATATATATTAATGTTATTGTTATAATTTTTAAGATATTTTACTGCATTTTCTAACTCAGTAAAGACTTCAGCTAATCGAATATCTGTCAATAATTCATAAACACGATTTATATATTTTTGATTTAAAATAATTTTAAACTCAGATATTATTCTTTCTGTGGCTACATTTTTTAATAGTTGAAGATTATCTTTCATTGCTTTCAAGGTATTTGCTTCAATATCAAAGTCAAGTTTCCCCACAAAACGAATAGCCCTTAAAATTCTTATGGCATCTTCTTTAAACCGTTTATCAGGGTCATCAATTGCACGTATCATCTGGTTTTTTAAATCTTCTCTCCCATTAAATAAATCAATGATTTTGTCATCAATATCTTGTGCTAATGCGTTAATAGTAAAATCTCGACGAATTAAATCTTCTTTTAAATTATTAGAAAAATCGACAGTTTCAGGATGACGATTATTAATATATTTTTGGTCAATTCTAAAAGTTGTTACTTCATACTGATAACCTTCAATAAATACTGAAATTGTTCCATACTTCTTTCCTGTTGCTTTTGTTTTTGAAAATATTTTTTCAACCTCGCTTGGTAATGCATTTGTAGCAATATCAATATCATTACATGGAATATCTAAAAGTGAATCACGAACAAATCCGCCAACAAAATAAGCTTCATAATCTAAGCTTATTAATTTTTTAATTATTTGTTTTCCATATTTAACTAATCTTTCCATAAAACACCTCTATATATTATATCATATTAGATTTTTTTAATTAATGAGAAATATAGATTAATAATTGTTTATAATCAAAAAAACATATGTTATAATACTTTAGGTGATATTATGCGTTCTGTTTATGGCGAAACGACTTCTGAATTTATTGAAAAAAAGTCTCGATTTATCGGACTATTATTTCATGTTGAAGACAATGAAACTATCGAAGAAAAACTTGCATATTGCAAAGAATTATATCCTGATGCTAGTCATTATGTTTATGCTTATATCTTAGATAATAACACCCAAAAAGCTAGTGATGATGGTGAACCACAAAGAACAGCAGGATATCCTATTTTAGACATCTTGCACAAGAATCGTTTAAACGATGTTCTAGGAGTTGTTATTCGGTATTTTGGTGGAATAAAGCTTGGTGCTGGTGGATTAATCAGAGCTTATTCTCATACAATATCTGAAAGTATAAAAAAAGCCACCTTTATTGAAAAAGTGACTAGTTATTATTGCAAATTCACTACTGAATATGATTTTCTAGGTGATATTGATAAAATAATCAGAGATAAAACTACCTTAGATAAAGTAAAGTATGATCAAGCTATATCATTTTTCTTTTACCTTAATAATTATAATTTTGAAAAAATAAAGTCAGCTTTATTTAATCACAATGGCTATAATGATACTCTAGAAATAATAGAAGAAAAAGAAGTTTACGCTAAAGTAATTGATTAAGGTATTCAAATAACGATATAATCGCATCAACAAAAAGATACCCTAGTATAATTGCAACTACCATAAAAATAAAACGGATACTATCGGCAGAATTTTGTTTGAATATTTTGTTTAAATTAATCGCTTGAAGTGCTTTAAAAATATATAACGTTGCGACAAAAAACAAAACTATTCTTGCTATTAAAAATGCATTTTCATTAATTATTTGTAACATATTATCACTCCAATGAAGAGTCCGGATTAAAGTCATCAGTAGATTCTGATGTAATGATTTTTATTACTACTTTATTTGGTAGGCAGACAATTGGCCTTAAACTTGAACTAGTTGGTGGTTCTAATTGACATAAATCTCTTGGACTTTCTTGATATAATACAGATATTTTACCATCTTTAACTAAGAGTTTTATTCCAACTATATTGTTTTCTCTTGCAAAATCATCTTCTAAGTATAGATCATCCATATCAAGAGTTGTTTCTCCAGGAACATAAAATATTCCTTCATCAGCTCGCTGAGTATATATATCATCTTTATGTTCAGTTTCATAGACTACAAATTCTTCTGGGTCTTTTAAATTTATTTTAATTATTGGTTCACCACTATATGTAACTTGAGCAAAAGTCTCGCCGGTACTTCTAATTGTATCAACTAGTTTTAATACACCAGTACTAGAAATAGCTGCTAAAAGAATTACAATAATTAAAACTATATCTCGTTTTTTGATAGTATCACCTACCTAATTATATTATATAATAATTTATTTTATTTACAAAAGTTTTTAAAGGAGATTTCATGAAAAAAATACTTATAACTACTTTGCTTATTTTAACATCATTTCTCTTCATAGCTTGCGAAGACTCTGAAACAACTGTTTTATCTTATGAAAACTTTGCTAATCCAAATGAAAGCTATTGTGAGTCATCTAAAGTTGAAGGTGTTTATAGATGCAGTAAAGAAAGTTTCGCTTTTGACACTATCATTAATATAACATTCTATGTCATTAAAGATAATGATTTTGATCTTGAAACATTATTTGATGATATAACCAATATCATAACTAAATACAATAAATATTTGGATGCTTATAATGAATATGAAGATATAAATAATGTTTATACAATAAACAATTCTGAAGGTCCTGTTAAATTAGATGAAGAATTATTTTCAGCAATAGAATACGCCTTAGAACATCAAGACATTGAACCAGAAAATAATAGTTTATTATTTAATATCGCCTTACAACCAGTTTTAGATATTTGGCATGATGCTAGATATAATGAAAATTGCGAAAATTTAATTACCTATGATCGATGTCCAATTCCTAGTAGTTCAACCCTTAGTCAAGAATTCAATACCAATCCAAATGATATAATTTTAGATGAAGAAAACCAAACCATTGATTTTTCTAAACCAGATATGGGAATTGATTTAGGTGGCTTTGCAAAAGGTTATGTTTCAATGATTATCGAAAATTATCTTGCTCAATATGAAGCAACTTATATCATAAATTTAGGTGCATCCAATGTTTTAGTTGGTGGTTATAATTATTTAAATCCAGATGGAGAATTTAATATTGGTATTAATCAACCTACATATTTAGGCGTTAGCGGATA
>JAIPGD010000005.1 GCA_021736305.1 Candidatus Izemoplasma sp. | reverse complement strand
GTTACGAAAAATAATATTAAAATACCTAAAGAATCAGTACTAATAAGACCGTTTTTAAACAAAATAGGTCTCTTTTTCTTTAAAAAACAAAAAAACAGTCTAGTTTTCAATAACTAAACTGTTTTTGTCTACACTCTGACTCTACTATTTTTTAGTAGAGTTTATTTTATATTTTTAGTAAAAACAGTTCAAGCCCTAAAGACTTGTCGATTTTTCCGCTTTTTATTTGATAATCCAGTTCATGTAGAGCATCTATATAATTTTCCAGTAATTCTTCTTTTACCTCTTCAGCATTCTTTTTCATATAATATGCTCTTCCACTTGATGTATTAAAATACTTTATTAAATCTTTTTGATTATACCCGATTTTTAACAACGCTTTTGTATGCAACATTTCTAAAAATTTATTTGTTATTGAACTTAACATCCATATTGGATTTGTATTAATCCTTTTCAAGTCGTGATATATTTCCATTAATTTAGGTTTATTGTTGTCTAATAAAGCATTTACTAAATCAAAAATATTTTCATCAATATCCTTGCTAGTGATTTCTGAAATCATATCCGAATTAATTGTTTCTTTATCATATGAAAAAGCAATCAATTTATCAACTTCATTATTTATACTATCCAAATCATGGTGAATCCGATTAACAAATTGGGTTAAAGCAAAAGGTTCAATTTTTAAATTATTCTCTAATAGTTTGTTTTTTACAAAATCATATACATTTAAACCTTCTTGATTATTATATTGTTTAGTAATTATATGTTTTTTTAAAAACTTAACAATTTTACTTTGATTATCTAATTTGTCATATGGACACTGAATAACAAGTATAGTCTCTTTAACAGCCATATCAATAAAACGAATTAAATCATCGATTTCTTCAGGAGTGATTTTTCCTTGTTTGGTTAAAAAACTAGCATCTTTTATAACTACACCCTTTTTATCAACTAAAAATGGTAAAGTTAACGCATTTGATAATGCTAAATGTATGCCTTCTTCTTCAGAATCATAAACTTCGACAGAACCATCAGCAATATTATTTTGAATAAATATTTTTTTTGTTTGTTCTTTAATTAAAAAACTATCGTTGCCATAAAATAAAAAACAATTATTATTCATCTTATCACTACCTAACTTTATTTACATCATTATTATAACATGAAATCAGTTGATTTTATGGTTTAAAATAAATATATATTTGCTTTTATTATTATAATAATATTCTTTTAAACGACACCCTTTAAAATAATATATTGTGATTGAGCCATGATCTAAAGTAGTACTTAAATTAATATTTTTATCCCGAAAAAGATTAATCACTTCATTGTCAGGTAATCCATAACTATTTTTACCTACAGATATATAACCTTCTTCTGGTTTAAAAATATCAAGAAAATCATTTGAACTAGATGATTTTGAACCATGATGAGCTACTTTTAGTTGATCAATTTCTAAATTATAATTCGCAATAATCTCTTTCTCTATTTCTTCCCCAATATCTCCAGTAAATAACCATTTATCTGAACCAACTTTTCCGTATAGAACAATGGAGTTATTATTTTCGTTTAATAAATTATTATTACTATTTAAAACAATAAAATTTGATTTTCCACACTTAATATACTCATCTTTACTAATAACAATTTGATTATTAGCATTAATGGCGTTTAACTTTTTATTTACATATATCTTTGATATATCCATTTCTTCAATTAAATCATTTGTTTCCCCATAATGATCAATATGATTATGCGTTATAACTAAACTATCTAATTTTCTAATATTCGAACCATTTAAATAATTTATTAAATTATCATAATTGTCATCGTTCCCAGTATCAATTAGCATATTACAACTTCCACTATGGATATGAATTGCATCGCCTTGATTAACATCTAATATTCTAACAAAACTTAAATTTGGAATGTAACTAATGTTTCCAAAAAACAACATAAAAATAAATAATAAAATTAGATATTGATATTTTTTTCTTTTATTTATATAAACAATTAACCAAAAAAGTAAAACCCAATAACTTAATTTAATAAAGGTATTAGTGAAATTAAATGATAGATAATAATTTAATCTATCTAAGTACTCAATAGTTTGCTCTAAAAAAATAGTCAATTTTAAGTAAATAGATGAAAATCCGGGAATTAGTAAAACAATAAATGCACCTGGCAAAAGTAGATAAGCTACAATAATAACAAAAAATACATTTAGAAATATATTTAGCAAACCAATTTCTTTATTCATTTCTAGGATAATTGGTAAACTAATAAGATTTGCAAATAAACCTACTATAAAAATTTGCTTTATGCGCTCCTTATTTTTAATCATCATTCTGTTTAACACTAAGGTAAAAGCAATTATATACGAGAATTGAAATCCAATATTAAATATATAATAAGGATTAATTATCAAGAGAAATATAAATGAAAAGCTTAATAAATCTGATGTTGATACAATATAATTATTTTGTTTAGCAAACATTAAAGAAGCAATCAGCAATGAAGCTCTTATAATTGAAATAGAAAACCCCGTTATTAAAGTGTAGCAAAAAAGAAAAATATAGATTATTATGTTATAAGTTGATTTTTTTAGGTAGAAAAAATTCAATATAATATTAATAAAACCAACTATTAAAGCCAAATGCATCCCAGAAATTGCAAACAAATGTGAAATACCAATTTTATTACTTTTTTCATAAATTTCAGGACTCAAATCTTCTTTATTACCTATAAGGAACATTTTTAAATAACCAGAAATTGATGAATATTCTTTTTCAAGATATTTTTCTATTTGAAACCTAAATATTTTAAGATTAAATTCATTATGTATGTATGTTATTTTATCTGCTTTTATTACCCCTTTTATTCCTTCACTCTTTAAATATAGATTATAATTAAAAGTATGAATTATATTATATGCATCGTTTTCAATATATGTACCCTCAATATTAATAATCATCCCAGGCTTAAGATTTTTTGTGTTTTCAAAATAAACTATATATTTGTTCTTGTTTTTAATAATGATATGTTTATCAAATACTTCGTTTACCTCACCTATCATTGGTAAATTTTCTTTAACAATCAGATTCAACATATGTAAACGAAAAAAAATTATTGATAAAAATAGTAATGAGATAATGAATAAGGTTTTAGCTTTTTTATATAGATATATTAAATATACAGCTACTAAAACTATTAACCAAGCAATCTTTAAAGCAAAAATCGATAATGTAATCAATAATGCTAAATGAATATACTTAGAACTATTAGACTGTAATATCGTTCTTAATCTGATCATAAATACTATCTTTTATTCCAGATACATTCATTATTTCATCAATAGAATTAAATCCATTGTGAGTTATTCTATATTCAATAATTCTTTCAGCTAATATGATCCCTATTCCATTTAATGTTTGTAAAACTTCCGAATTTGCTGTATTAATATTTATTAATCCAACAGTTTCTCCAGGTAATTTAATATCTTTTTCTAAGCTAGGGATTACTATAACAGTTCCTAAATCAATTGATAAATTATAATCAATCATTTCAAGATTAGCTTTTAAAGTTAACCCCCCAGCAATATTAATTGCCTCTAATATATTTATTTCATCATCAACATAATAAGTTCCAGGATTTTTAACTTCTCCAATTATTGAAATATATATTTTATTTGCTTCATCTTCTAGTCTTGGAATATTAAAAGTATCTTCATCAGACAATAATTTTGTTAAATTTATATTTTCAGTGTCTGCATATTTTGTGAATCCTCCCGCTCTATTGATTAAGGTGTTCATTCTAGAACCAGTCATCAATGCATAAATCCCGGGTTTCATTACTTCACCTGAAATTTGGACATAGATATATATATTTTCATAATCGCCTTTTGTAACAATTACAACTTGTTCGTCGACTAACTGCTCAGCAAGATTAATATCATCTATATTAGCGTTTGTTTTAAAGCCTCCTCCTAATTTAATCAAATCTTCAACTCGATTACCTTTTTCTAAAAAATATACACCAGGATATCTAACCTCCCCCTTTAAATCTACCACGATTAAATTATTTGAATCAGGAATTTTTTCAATAATAACCAATTCTTCATCATTAACTATTTCAGATAGATTTAAATCATGATAATTCGCATCTTTTGTAAATCCACCAGCAGCATTTATCACATCAATTACTCTTAGTGATTCAGAAAAATAGTACACGTCAGGATTATTGACTTCGCCTTTAACATCAACAACTATTGTTTTCTCTTCAGTTAGTTGAATTGATGGCACTATAATGACTTGATGATTTAACAATAGTTCGACTTGCGAAAAATTAGATGTATCGGCGTTCTCAGTTATTCCACCGGCTTTTTCTATTAAATCAAGTACAATTGCTCCTTCATCTAAAACATAAACTCCTGGTTGATTAATTTCCCCTTTTATCTCTACAAAAATATCAGTTTCATTATCTTTGCTTATACATGATATATTTATTTGTTCACCATTTTGTAATTTCTTTGCTAAATTGATGTCAAAGAGATTTGCCTCTTTGGTTAAACCACCTGCCTTTAAAACAATATCGTTGACAATTGCATTTTCGTTTAATTGATATACACCAGGAAATTTAACCTCACCTCGAATTTCAACATCAATATATTTAAATACAACTTCATCAACTAAACTATTACTGTTTTCTTTTCGAGGAATAATTATTACCATTTCATCTGTTAACTTTTGCGCTCGATTAATTGTTCTTGTATCAGCGTTAATTGTTAATCCACCAGCTAGAGATATTAAATCTACTACTCGAAGATTAGCATCCACTGAATAAATTCCAGGTATGTTTATTTCGCCTTTAATTTCAACTTTAATTAGAAAATTATCTTTTATGTCTACAAATTCTTCGTTTTGATTATATTCCTTTGAATCATCTATAGTTTGAAAATTATTAAAATAGATAAATCCAATTATTCCAATAATAATCAAAACAATCCCAAAATTCCCCTTAAACAATCTCATTGTTTTCACCTCATATAAATATTACTATTTATTAGGCGATTTTCTTTTTTTTAAAAAAAATAACACTTAATTTTAAAAGTGTTATCTTAGTTATTATTAGCTTATTTTTGAACAACAAAAATTTTTCTTTCTGGTAATGTTTTGGTATCAATTAAAGAAAAACCAACGTTTTTTAATATCTTTTCATATTCGATGAATTCATGAGTTTGTTCATGAATTTGAATCTCTTGTGATTCATCATCCTCATTATTTAATTTGATAGTATGGATAATGCTGTGCGGTTTTTCACCTTTTTCACTTTTCCAGCGAAAGTTATATTCCTTATCAACTTCATCATAGCCATCAAAAGCATCAATGAAATCAACAGATAGAACATCGAAAATAAAAACTCCATTAGATTTTAAACTATTATATATATTGGTGAAACCAAATTCAACATCCTCTAAATCAGACAAATGATTAATAACATCCATTGAAGCAACGATTAAATCGAAATTATAGTCGATAGGATCAAGCAAGTCATATACACCTACTTCAATTTTATATCCTTCTTCTTGAGCTCTTTGATTAACAATGTGGAGCATATTCTCTGACAAGTCAGTTGCGACAACATCATAACCTAGTCTGGCTAGTTCTAAAGATAAATTACCTGTTCCACAACCAATATCTAGAACAGAACCAATAGAACTATATTTATTAATGAAATCAAGATATTGGTCATAAACTTCTTCATCAATAAATGCGTCATAAAAATTTGCTAAATAATCATATTCCATGATTAAGTTCCTTTGGGTCTAATTTTTTTCGATCATAAAATAATTTTTCAATTTGGTAGTTCTCCCTAGTCTCTTTATGCATAACATGAATAATAATGTCCCTTAAGTCTATCAATACCCAGCGACTATTAGTATCATTTTCTACGTGATAAGCAGCGTCATCGCTTAAAATTCGTTTGATAAATTCTATTGATGAATGAGCTTGTCGTTCGTTTGAAGCTGATGCAATAATTTGATAATCAAAAAAAGGAGATTGACCTCTAAAGTCATAAATTGAAATATCAAATAATTTTAAGTCTGTTAATGTGTCGTATACTTTTTTTAAACTAACGCTCATTAATACCCTCCATTTTTGTTTTATAGTACTCTAAAGCTTCTTGGCTTAACTTTGAAATATGACGATTATTCAATTCTAAATATTGAATAGTTTTATACAAAATTTCATACGTAGTTTTGTCTAAACTCTGTTTTGCTAATTTTTTTAAATTATCATTAGTAAAAGCTCTTGTTTCTTCGATGTAGTCACTAATATAGATTATTTGTTGTAACTTAGACATTGCTTTTTTTCCGCTACAATGATATGCAATAGCATTTAAAATATCTATATCGCTGATATTAAACTTTTCTACCGCAAGTTGACTAGCTGCGTAAGCATGTAAACACGATTTTGGAACAAGATTTATTTCGCTTTTAGAGAATCTTTTTAAAGCCAAATTATAGTTTTCAGAATGTGTTAGTAATTTTGTAGAATCATGTAATAAGGCAGCAATCCGCAATTTATGAATATCTATATTATAAATTTTTCCAAGTTCAATTGCCATCTTTTCAACACTAAAAATATGTTTAAGGCGTCTATCATCGGTTTGGAATTCCTTTTTCAAAAATAATATTATATTTTCAATCAATAATTGATTCATTATATAATCGCTAACCTTGTATATACGCCCACTACAAATGGCGCATAAGCCCTAATACAAAATGGTGCTCTAAGAGTAACAAAACCTAGACCAGAAAAAACTATATCATATTTTTGGTTATCTCTAATTCTAAACTCGTGAAAAACCCATTTAGGTAATTCTTCTTCCTTTGATATTGGTGGTGAAAGTAACGAATACAATTTTTCTTTATATAAACGATTAGCTTTCTCAGTTTTCGTTCTATGAATATTTAGTTTATTTGAAAAGTAAGTTACTACATTTATCACATCGCAAGTTTCTCCAGAAATTATATCCAATCTTGCTAAACCGCCAAAAAACAAGGTTTGTTCTTCGTTTAACTGAAAGACTAAAGGTTTAACTTCTTTCTGCGGATAAGTTAATTTATAAGACTTTCGTGTAAGATAATGCATATATTGATGTTTATTGATTACACCAGGAGTATCATAAATAATTGATCCATCCAACAAATTAAAGCCTATAAGGCCTATGGTTGTTTGTGGAGAAAGTGATTCTGTTACAATATCAGAAGCTACACCCAAATAGCGTTTTAATATTTGATTAATAATCTTTGATTTTCCAACATTTGAAGATCCAACAATATAAACATTCCTATTGCCTTTATATTTATATATTAAACGCATTAACTCATCAAAATTATCGCCATATTTAGCTGAAACTAAAACGCTATCTAATACACTAAACCCTTGATTCTTTAACATTAGTTTAAGCCAATTAAGGATTTTTTTAAATTTAACATTTTTAGGCAATAAATCTACTTTATTTCCTACTAATAATACATCTTCTTTCCCAGTTAATGTTTTTATTGCTGGAACAAAAGATCCAGAAAAATCAAAAATATCAACTATTTTTACAATTAAGGCATCTTCGTTTTTAATTTTACTAACAACATCTAAAAACTCATTGTTCGTTACTTGATATCGATAATTGTCAGAATAATTTTTTATCCTGAAACATCTTTGGCAAACTAATTCTTCATCAGGTTTTTGCTCTCGTAGATCATCACTAATATATCCTGGTAAAGTATCATCTTTATTTTGAATTTTAGCACCGCATCCGATACAATAAGCATCTACCATAGTCTACCTCTTTTCTTCTAAATGTAATTTATCATAAAACTGACGATCAGTTTTTTTTAGTCTATTTAATACTTTTTTTTCTAAACGTCGATTTAGTTTTGTATACCATTTTTCTGACTTTCTTTTAATTGCATCAACAACTATGACATAAAAGCCCATTTTCTTTCCTCCTAAAACATCTGTCAAAAATTGATCACCAATCAAACAAACTTTTTCAGGATTAGGATTGCCAAGTAATTTTAAAGCGCGTTTAAATCCGCTTCTAAAAGGCTTTTTTGCACTAAATATATAATCACAATTGATATTATCACTAAAAGACTTAACTCTAGTTTTTTTATTATTAGAAATAATAACAACTTTAAGATTTAAGTCTTTAATTTTATTAATTAAATTTTTTATTTCTTTACTTGGATGATTTTCATCATAAGATATTAAAGTATTATCCAAATCAATAAATATATATTCTATACCTTGTTCTTTTAAATAACTAAAATCAATTTCATAAATTGTTTTTTTATACTGATTGGGATAGAAATATTTTTTCTTTAAAAAAATTTCGAGCATTTTATCCTCCATCGGTACTCACTATTATACCTAAAATATTGAAAAAAGTCTATTTTTTTGGAACCAACAAAAATAATTTGCTTAATGATAAATATTTTTCATTAGTTTCTTTAATTCTTTACTTACATCTTTATACCGAGGGAATAGTTTTTTTAATTCAATATAGAATGATTTCGAATGATTATTCACAATCAAATGAACAAGTTCATGTGATAAAACCATTTCTATATATTTCGGGTCAAATCTAGCTAAAATTGAATTAAGCTTGATTATTCGCTTTTGCTTTATACAACTTCCAAAACGCGTTTTCATTAATTGGCTTTTAACTTCAATATTATTAATATCAATTCCTATGTTTATAAATAAATTATTCCTATATAATAGCTCTTCTATTTTATCTAAAACACACTTTTTATAAAATTTTTCTATTAAATCTTTTTTGATTAAGTTAGTATTCAAAATAAAAGTATTATCCTTGTATTCTAAATATTTTTTTTGCTTTTCATTTATTTTAACAGGAAATTTTTCGCCCCAAAGGCACATGTTTTCTAAGTTATATAAATACATTGGTTCTTTTTTTATATGTTTAAGTATCCATGTTTTTTTACTATAAATAAACTTTTCAATTGCTTTTATTTTGACCTTTTGATTGCAAGTTATTATTATTTCGCCATTTTCAATCCGAAGATACATATGCTTATTTTTCTTGAAAAAAACTTGATAATTTATTGAATAATTATCAAGTATTATTTTATTCACTCAATTATCTCCAGAAAAGCCATAACAAAGTTTGATGTTTTTTTCGCAATTTGTTTTGATAGTTTTAAAAATGTATTAGTTTGCATATAATCTTCAACTAAATCAGATATACCTCGGATTGATATAAAAGGTATATTAAACTTATAAGCAGTCATGGCTATAGCCATACCTTCCATTTCACAAGCAAGAATATTATCTACATTTTTGCTTATTTTATCTAAATAGCGTAATTTAGTAACAAACTTATCACCTGACACAATATGTCCTACCCGATATTTATAATCAAGTTTATCGAATACTGATTTTGCCTTTTTAAGGAGGACTTCATCAGTTTCTACTACTAAAGGATCTCCGCCCATTTTACCATAAGGTGTATCATCTATAGCTGTTAAAGATGCATCAAAATAAGCTAATCCTTTAGCAATAACAATATCACCTAGTTCAGCTGGTTTCAAACCACCTGCAACACCAGTGTTTATTATTGTAGCCACTTTATAATGATTCGCTAAAATAGTGGCCGTAATTGTTGCGTTTACTTTACCAATATCAGATTTAACTATAACAACTTCTCGATTACCAATTTTACCTATATAAAATGTTTTATCAGCAATTAATTCTGTTTTTGCAATAATCATGTGTTCAAAAAAGAAATTCAATTCAATATCAAGTGCTCCTATAATTCCTACCACAATATCGCCCTTTCAAAGAATTATTTTACATCTAAAATTTCAACAGTAATTTCTTGTCCAGTTTCGGCTTTGTAATTAACAGTTTGGCCTTTCTTATGTCCTATAAGTGCTTTGCCTAAAGGTGATTCATCAGAAATTTGATTGTTTAACGGATTAGCTTCAACCGCTCCAACAATTTTAAAAGACTTTTCTAAATTTTGCTTGATAAATTTAATTTTAACTTGTTTCCCTAAAGTGATTGATCTTGAACGATTATTTTCGTTAATTATTGTACTATTTTTTAATATGTTTTCAATTTCTTTTATCCGTGCTTCAATTCGAGCTTGCTCATCTCTAGCAGCATCATAATCGGCATTTTCAGATAAATCCCCTTGAGCTCGGGCTTCTTTTAAATCTTTTAAGTTTTTTTCTCTAATTGGACCTTTTAGCTCTTCTAATTCTTCTTTATGTTGTTCATAACCTGATTGTGTTAATTTATACTTGTTTTCCATAATCTACTCCTTACTTTTAATATTATATCATATCTAAATAAATAACTTAATAGTTTATTTTTTTACTTTTCTTATCATACTATTTTTTATTGCTGAAACCTCAAGATGAACCTTAATTAATTGTAATGGATGTCTAGCAGCATCTAAAATATTATTATCTTCATCAAAAAGTTTTTCAGCTTTAAATTGAATAAAAGTTTTATTTGGCATAAGAATTTCTAACTCATCACCAGGTTCAAAATAATTTCTTTGCTGAATAATTACTGTTTTTGTTTCTATATTATAATCTTTGACTATTCCAACAAATTCTTTTGTTGGTGATTCACTTCGACTATTATATAGTTGTTGTTCAATTGTGGTATCTCCAGCAAAGAAACCATATGATGTTAACCGATTCTCAGCTTTCTTAATTTCACTTTGATACACAGCTATATTGCGAAGACAGCCATTATAATAATCATCTATCATCATTCTATAAGTGCTTATAACAGTTGCAATGTAATGAATTGATTTCATTCTACCTTCTATTTTTAATGAAGCAATTCCTAAATCTAAAAGCTCTTTTACAAAACTAGTTGCTTCTAAATCTTTTGAGGACATTTGGAAATCATAATTCTCGGATAATAACTCATCTTTTTCATACAAATTATATAACCAACGACAAGAATGAGCACATCCTCCTCTATTAGCATCTCTTAAAACCATATAATTTGATAAAGTGCAACGCCCTGAATAAGAAACACACATACCTCCGTGAATAAATATCTCTAAGTCAGTTTTAGTGTTTTGCTTAATAGCTTTAATCTCATTGAGTGAAGCTTCTCTTGAAAGAACAACTCTTTTAACGCCCTGTTTGAAAAAATAATTTGCTAAAGCCGAATTTGTTACTGAAAATTGCGTGGAAAGATGTATCTCTAAACTTGTTAATTCTCTTGCTTTTTCAATCACTAACGTATTTGTACAAATAATCGCATCAACTTTCATCGCGTCTAATTCAAGCAAATAATCTTCTAAACCATAATTATCTTCATCATGAAAAACAATATTCATAGTTACATATACTTTTTTATTTAAGTCATGAGCGAACTCAACTAATTCTTTAATCATTGATAAATCAAAATTGGATGCTCGAGCTCTTAAAGAAAATAATTTTCCACCTATATAAACTGCATCTGCACCATAAATTAAGGCAATCTTAGCTTTTTCTAGATTGCCAGCAGGAGCCAATAACTCAGTCTTCATTTCGATCACCTTTTACTTTTTCTGTTGGCAAATAATAAAATCCTTTATTATATTCGTCTCCATATTTTAGTAAAAACTCATCATAACTTAAAATGTTTTTGTATAATTTAATAGAATCATAATATTCATCATCATCTATTAATAATCTCTCAATAAAAAAATCTGAAATTTGATTTTTGAGATTTTTTATTTCATTAAATGATTCCAATTTTTTGCTTCTAAAAATGTGTGTACCATAATCATCTTCGATAATGGGGTATTGAGTTTCTTTTCTAGTTTTTTCTTCTAGTATAAAATTATGATTATTTTTAATATTTTCTTTAGTAATGTTTTTATGAATAAAATAATTAGTTAGTAATTTTCTTTTTGAATAAAACATGTCTAAATACCCATGCCCAATAAATGAATATTCAATATCATAATTTTTCATAAGAATAGTTTTGATTTCTTCTAAAGTTAATTCTTTTGATAAAGTTATCCCTTTAATTTTATCTTTAAAAAAATAAGCATCATAACTATTTGTATTCATTGTCCCTGGTTGATAGATTATTCTATTTTCCAATTGATGTTTTTTAGCAATTACATAGACACTTAAATCATTAATTACAATACCATCAATTTTTAGGTTTTCAATATCATTAAAAATAGTTTCAACTAATTCAATATCTTTTTCATGTATTATTTTGTTAATTAAAAGATATATTTTTTTTTGATGTATTTTGATTTTATCAGTGACTTCTTTTAATTCATCAATATTTAAAGAATATATACCCTTAGTAGTTACACCTTTAAGATCAAGTAAAAAAACATCAAGTCCTAAATCGACTAATGTTTTAATTTCTTCACTATTTTTTAATCTACCAACAATATTCAAACAAACACCTTCTATTTTTTAATCGATATTGAGATTCCATCACCAATACCATATATATAAGTATTAAAGTTAGAATTATTAACTAAATACTGATTAAACTTATCAATTTTTTTTACTAATTGTCGTCTATTACGACTTTCAATAATATCTGGATTTTCAACTTGACCTTTAAAAAGTAAATTATCACAAATTATAATTCCACCTGTTTTAACGTTTTTAGAAAACTTTTCAAATAAATCTATATATGCTGCTTTAGCAGCGTCTATAAACAAAATATCATAGTCATTATCTTCAAGACTAATATCTCTTCCATCACCTTGTATTAAAGTGACTCGACTGGTTAAATTAGCCTTTTTAATATTATTTTTAGCTAAAACAACCATCTTTTCATCACGTTCTATAGTAGTAATTATTGCATCAGAAAATAAAGCCATTAAAATCGAACTATATCCAATGGCAGTACCGATTTCTAGAATCTTTTTTGATGAACTAATCTTAATTAATTGAATTAGTAGATTTATGCCTTCATCCGAGATTATTGGAACATTAAATTCTTTTGCTTGAGTTAATAAGAATTTGATCATTTGATGATCAAATTCTTTATTAACTGATGACAAATAATGGTTATTCATTTATTTTTCTTCTTCATCTTCTAAAAAGCTCTCAAGTACTTCTTCAACTAAATCCCATTCTGCATCAGTTTCAATTTGACCAAGTTTGCCTTCATCACCATCTTCAGGGTTAAAACTAGCAGCGTGATACTCTTCAGTATCATCATCTTCTAATTGATAGACAACATATGATTTATTGAATTCCTCTGATTCAAAAGTCATAATTATTCTTGCGTGTAACTCATTTCCTAATTCGTCTGTTAAAATTAGTGTGTCTTGCATCTCTTCCATTATATCCTCACTTTCTACTATCTAAATAACTTTGTAATATTATTGTCGCAGCTATATAATCAACCTTTTTTTTGCGTTTTTTTCTACTTAAATCAGCACTTATCATTAAAGTTTGTGCTATTCTTGATGTTAATCTTTCATCCCACAAAACAACTTCAATATTGAATTCATCTTCTAACATTTGTTTAAAGTCAATACTTTCTTGAGCTTGATTGCCTATAGAACCATTCATGTTTTTAGGTAATCCTAAAACAATTTTTTCATAATCAAATTCATCTATAATAGGTCTTAACTGCTTGATTGCTGATTTGTAATCAAAAGGTTCAAAAGTCAAGGTTTTCATTTTTGAAGCTACTGTTTTAGTGGTGTCCGAACTAGCGACTCCTAATGTCTTTGACCCTAAATCTAAGCCAAGTATTTTCATAAAACAAGCTCCTTAACATATTTTAATGCTTCGGGTAATTTGGTTATATCTTTTCCTCCAGCTTGAGCAAAATCTTTTCTTCCTCCGCCTGCACCACCACAAATCTTAGCTGCTTCTCTAACTATTTTACCAGCATCTAACTTGTTATTATTGCTTTTAGCAACGAAAATTATTTTGCCATTAATAATTGAAGCTAAGAATACAAATCCGTTTTCTAGTTTCTCAATTTGCTCATCTGCTAAATGTTTCAAAACAGAACCATTAATGTTTTCTAACTTAGCAATAATATTATTGCCATATGTCTCATTTGAAAAATCCCTAACCGATTTCAAACTTTTTTCTTCTTTTTTCTTATTATAAAGCTTTTCTAAATTCTTTACATTAGTTTGTAATTTTTTTAATTGTTCTCTTTTATGAAGAACATCTTTATAGCTACCAATTGGCTTGTAATTATCTTCGGAATTAAATTCTAAATTAATATTTTGTTTCTTTGCTGCTTCTAAAATGTTATCTACTTTATTTAATAAATTTTGAATATCATCATTTATCCCTGATAACTCATTCACTAAATTTTTTGCTAAATCATTTGCTAGTGCTTCTATTCGAAAAATACCCGATCCGATAGAATATACGGATTTAATTGCAAATCTTTCTATATCTTGTATATTTTTTACATGAGTTCCACCACATAAATCAAGTGTATATTTTAAATCAACTGTTCTTACTTTTTCGGTATACTTTTCTCCAAATTCTGCAATTGCGCCTTTTTTCTTTGCTTCATCTACAGATAAAATCATTGTATTTGTTTTATAAGTATCATTAATCATTTGGTTTACAGATTTTTCAATAGCTAAGATTTGCTTGTCTGTAATGTTTTCATAATGATTAAAATCAAATCTCAATCCCTCACTTGAAACAGATGATCCTTGTTGGGTCACATGTGCGCCCAACTCATCTCTTAAAGCTTTAAATAATAGATGAGTAGCAGAATGATGGTATTCTGTAAAGCTACGATTTTCTTCATCCACGCTCGCTCTTACAGTTTGTCCTTCTAAATCTTTTGGTATGCTTTCTTTTACACTATGAAGAAATTGACCATTAGGTAATTTAATAACATCATAAACCGTTAATTTTATATCATCATTATATATGTAACCTTTATCAGATACCTGTCCGCCTGATGTTGCGTAAAATGGTGTTTTATCTAATACAATTCCTTCAGTGAAAATTTTTATTACTTGGGCTACTTCGTCTAAGCGGTCATATCCAACAAAAACAGATTTTTCTACAAAATCTAAATAATCTTGATTTTGAGAAGCCAAAGAAGATTCATCATTTCTAGCATTCCTTGCTCTTTGTTTTTGTTTTAACATTTCTTTATTAAAACCAGCAATATCAACCTTATAGCCGAATTCTTCAGCATATTCCTCAGTTAATTCTAAAGGAAATCCATAAGTGTCATATAAAACGAAAGCATCTTTACCGGTAATTATTTTATTTTTTGATTTCTTTATTAATTCATTAAATTTTTGTTCTCCTGATGTTAACGTTTCTAAAAATTTAATTTCTTCACTTTTAATTATTTTTTTAATAATTTTTTCTTTTTCTTCTAAACCTGGATAAAAATCTTTCATTAATTTAATTACTACAGTAACTAAATCAGTTAAGAATGGATGATTAATTCCCAGCTGTTTTCCATATTTAACAGCTCTTCTTAACAACCGTCTAATCACATATCCTCTTCCTTCATTTGAAATCATAGCACCATCATTTAAAGCCATAGTTATTGTCCTAATGTGGTCAGCGACGATTTTAAATGATTTTTGTCCAGTATACTTAATATTGGTTATTTCAGAGAACTTATTTATCATAGGCATGAAAAGATCAGTTTCAAAATTTGTTTTTGCATTTTGAAGTATCGATGCAAATCTTTCAAGGCCTGCGCCTGTATCAATATTTTTACTTGGTAATTCCGGATATTCCTCGCGCGATTTTCCTTCAATTGCATTAAATTGTGATAAAACAATATTCCACAATTCTACATAACGATCATTTTCAATGTCTTTTTTAATAGTTTCAGTAGTATAATCACCAAATTCTTCACCGCGATCAAAAAACACTTCAGTACATGGACCACAAGGACCAGTACCAATCTCCCAAAAATTATTTTCTGAAGCAATTAAATGTGATTTTTTAATTCCTTTTTCTAACCATTTATTATATGTTTCAATATCAGTAGGATAATATGTAAAATATAATTTATCTAATGGAAAATCAAAATATTTTTCATCAATTAATATTTCATATGCAAAATCAATTGCTTTATCGCGGAAATAATCACCAATAGAAAAGTTTCCCATCATTTCAAAAAATGTGTGATGTCTTGCTGTATTACCGACATTTTCTATATCGTTAGTTCTTAAACATTTTTGAATATTTACAATTCTTGGGTTCTTTGGAACGACTCTTCCGTCAAAATATTTTTTTAATGCAGCAACTCCTGAATTCATCCAAAGCAAAGTCGGATCATTATTTGGTATTAATGATGCACTCTCTTCAACTTTATGACTTTTATCTTTAAAAAAGTCAAGCCAAGTTTTTCTTATTTCATTTCCTGTCATTTTTTTCATATCTTCACCTCGTATCACATAAATAAAATCGTCCCTATAAAAAGGACGATTTAATCGCGGTACCACCTTAATTCTAGTTTCCTAGCGCTCTCATGCTCTTAACGCGAGCCACGTGTGCGATTAACACCTCTTTGAAGGAGCTTCATAAACTAATTTTTGTTTAGTTTCACCGATTTCTAAACTCTCTGAATAAAAAATAATTTACTACTTATCTTCGTCAACGATTTCAAAAATATTATACAATATTTATTTTTTATTTGCAAATATTATTGAGGTTCGTCGAGAAAATCTTCGATAGTTATTTTATTAGTCAAACTATCCTGACTTTCAATTTCTAAAAACCTGAGTAAATTTGTCAATCTCTTTCGATCTTTTCCTAGTATACCATGTCTATAAGCATCAAAATTTCCGACCATTATCAACTTTTCTTTTGCTCTAGTAATCGCTGTATATAAGAGTTTTTTTCTTAACATTATTGTATAAGAATTTGAAAATGGTAAAACTACTAATTTAAACTCAGAGCCTTGTGATTTATGAATCGAGACTACGTAAGCTAAAGTCAAATTATCTAATTCTTTAATGTTATACTTAACAAAATTACCCGAAAAATCTACAATAAGTTCTTTTCCATCATTTATTCCAACTATTATTCCTTGATCACCATTCATAACATTTTTTTCTGGTTGATTAACAAGTTGCATAACTTTATCTTGGTAATAAAAATTTTTGCCACGGTATTCGATTTTGTATTGTTTATTATCGGAATTAAATGTTTCTTGGATTAAATCGTTTAAACGATTAATTCCATTATAGCCTTTATACATAGGTATGAGTACCTGAATATCCTCTAATAATTGATAGCCATCTTTGATTGCTTGATCAATCACCTTTAATATTTTAGAACTAATATACTCATCCTTCGTCTTCATAAATATCCGATCATTATAATCAGTAAAAATATCTTCTGATATTTGTTTTTCTAACACATCATAAGCAAGAGATATAATATGAGAATCTTTTGCTTGTCGATGGATAATATCTAATCTTTGAACTGGAAACAAATCAGAAAGAATTAAATCATTTAAAACATCTCCTGGGCCAACTGAAGGCAACTGATTTGCATCCCCGACTAAAACCAGTATTGTATCGCGTTTTATAGCACTTAACATTCTCTTCATCAAAATACAATCGATCATAGAAGCTTCATCAATAATAATTATTGACGCATCAATAAAGTTATCAGGCCCAAATTTGAATTGTCCTTCAAAATCAAAACCGAGGAGTTTATGTATAGTTGTTGCTGGTAAAAGGGTCGCTTCAGAAAGTCTTTTTGCTGCTTTACCTGTCGGAGCAGCTAACTTAATTAATTCACTATCTATTTGATAATTTCTTAACATTTTATAAATATCAACAATTCCTTTAATAACTGTAGTTTTACCAGTTCCTGGTCCACCTGTAATAATACTAAAATGATTGTTAAGAGCTAGAGAAATCGCCTTTTTTTGCGCTTTTGTGTAGTTAATGTCATTCATCTTTTGAAAATCTAAAATAAAATTTTTAACATCAATCAATTCATCAGTTTTATAATTAAGACCTAAAGATTTTTTTGCAATGAATTTTTCAGCATAATATAAAAGATTTAATGAAATGAGTTCTTCTGTTTGAATAACTTTGCCTTTCTCAATTAGACTATTTAACAAAGTTTCAACTTTATTGTACTCTACTTCACTCTCCATTCCGTTATTCAAATAATTCAAGGTGTAGTTTAACAACTTTTCTCTTTCTAAATAAGTATCACCAAACTTATTCATATACTCACTTAAAAGATAATATATAACTGCTTGTATTCTTAAATCCGAATCATATTTAAAACCAACTTTTAAACCAATTTCATCCGCTCTTTTAAAACCAATCCCATCTATTTCTTCCATTAAAATATAAGGATTTTCTTTTATTATTTGTTTAGTTTCAATTCCATAATTCGAATAAATTTTCATTGCCATATTCGGTGATATTGAAAAACCATATAGCCAAACTAGAGTATTTTCCATTTCTCTGTTTTCTATAATGCCTTGATATAAAACATCTTTTAATTTAGTATTTATTCGCGGGACTTTGTCCAAAACATTTTTATCATCAGCAATTAAATCTAAAGCATCAATTCCCAAAGCATCAATAATTCTTTGAGCCGTTTTTACGCCTATTCCAGAAAAAATATCACTAGATAAATAATCAACAAGTCCATCATAAGTGTTATCAATAATTCTTTCAAAACTAATAGCGTTAAATTGCATCCCATATTTTTCATGATGAGTAATTTCGCCTTTAAAACGGTAATTAGCATTTACCTCTAACTTAGGAAAAAACCCACAAACAATTATTGTGGGTTCATAATGAATCAACTCAGTTTCATCAGTATCAATAATACTGACTTTAATTACAGAATAAGAATTTTCTTCACTGTAAAATAAATACCGCTTTATAGTTCCTTCAACAAAAGCCATATAACTCCTACTTACTCATAAATTCCTCAATATCATTAATTTCTTTAATAATATCTTCACTTAAATTTTCATACCCATTTTCAGTAACTAATATATTATCTTCTATTCTAATACCAATTTTTTCTTCTTCGATATATATTCCTGGTTCTATAGTTAGAATAACACCTGGTTCTAATTGTTTTGAGTAAGTTCCAACATCATGAACATCTAAGCCAAGATAATGACTGACTCCATGATAATAATACTTGCTAATCTCCGACTTTTCTTTAATCATGTTTAATTTAATCATACCTTCTGCTAATTGATCTTTAGCAAAATCATTTAACTCTTTAATATATATTCCCGGTTTAATTTTTTTTATAGTCGCTTTATTAACATCTAATACCATTTGATATAATTCGGCTTGTTTTTTTGAAAATTTGCCATTTACAGGAAAAGTTCTGCTGATATCTCCAGGATATTCATTACTATAAGCACCTAAATCAAGCAATACTAACTCGTTGTCATTTATTGTTTGATTATTCTCAATATAGTGTAATACTGTAGCATTTTTACCACTAGCAACTATAGTATCAAAAGCCATACCACTAGAACCAGTAAGTTTAATATTATATTCAAAAGTAGCTTCTAATTCTCTTTCATTTATTTTAGGCTTTGCATAATCTAAAATTGCATAAATACCTTTTTTAGTATATTCGATAGCTTGTTTAATCTCTTCAATCTCAAGTTTAGATTTTATTCTACGCATGTCAGATACAATAATATTAGCATCTTTAATTTTTAATTCAGGATAATTTTTTATAACTTTCCCAAAATACTCTAAACTTATTGGTTTCTTCATGTATTTAGTTCTATATAAATCAAGATAAATATATTCTGGAACTCTATCCAATATTAATTTACGTGAATCTAATAAAAGATTGTTCCCAAGAAATTCATCAAAATCCTTTAAATAGTGAATATGTTTAATATCAATGCCTGAAATTTCACTAACTTCTTCTTTAGTCATTCGCTTACCTAACCATTTAGTCGCAAAATCACTTGGTTCTTCAATAAAAACATATTCCAAATTAGCTAACTTATTTTTTGCTAATAAGAGTACAAATTTTTCTCTTTTTAAACCAGTTAAGTAATAAAAATTTCTTTCAGGAAAATATTTGAAATTTTGATCTAAACTTTTATGTTTTGCTTCACCAGAAGCAAAAAGTGCAAAAGATTGATCCTCTAATCTTTTACATAATTTTTTTCTTCTTTTAATAAATTCATTTTTATTCATATTTTCACCTCAAAGTATATTATATCATGATTATTTAAAACTTACACTTCACCTATTCATTATCTTCAAAAAAAGATCCTTTTTTATTTCTTCTAGATCGCAGATATAATACCCAAATACCTAATATTATAAAATATGCTGTCATCATCCAAACTACATTTAATAAATTATCTTGAAGATTAAAAATTGAACCTAAAAACACCATGAATAAAATGATAATCATCCTGGAAACAGTTGTTAATAAAATATATTTCTTTATAGATACTTTTGTAAGTGCTAAGCCATAGTTTAATATAGAAGAAGGCATAAAGGGATTAGACATTAAAGCTAAAACAAACCATTTACTTTTTCCTTCTACAGCATTTAAAAAAGTTGTTCCATATTTGTATTTTCTCACTTTTTTTATAAAGTAATTTGCGAAAGTTAATCTAATTAAAATAAAGATTAAAAACATGCCTACAAATGATCCTATTATTGAAAGAATAATTGTTAAAATAGTTCCATTAACTAAACCGAAGGCACTACCAAAAACACTTAAATTAAATGAAATAATAATTGCTAAAGGTAGCGTTGGAAAAATCGCCTCTAAAAAGGGCAACAATAATCCCACTAAAGGCGCAATCCAAATATTTTCTTGTACTAATATTCGTAAAGCTTCTAACCATTCATTAAAAAAATCCATATATAACCTCAAAGTAAAAAAGCATCCGTAGATGCTTTTATTTAAGTTTAGTTATTAACAAGTATTTTTAGTGTTCTAATCATTTGAGTAGTAAATGAATATTCATTATCATACCAAGTGATTATTTTAACTAATTGTTTCCCGTCTACTTCCATAACCTTTGTTGATAAAGCATCAAATAAAGTTCCATATGAAATACCAATAACATCAGAAGATACAATTGGATCTTCTGTATAACCAACAACTTCAGATTGTGCTGCTTTCACTGCGTTATTAACTTCTTCTATAGTTACGTTTTTGTTTAATTCAACAACTAAATCAACAACTGAACCTACACTTACAGGTACTCTAAGTGCCATTCCGTCTAATTTACCATTTAATTTTGGTAAAACTTTTCCTACTGCAGCCGCAGCTCCAGTTGAAGTTGGAATAATATTAATTGCTGCCGCTCTACCTCTTCGTGCTTTAATTCCTTTTTTATGCGGAACATCTAAAGTAGATTGATCATTAGTATATGCGTGAACTGTTGTCATGAAACCTTTTACTATACCAAATTCATCATCTAAAATCTTAGCAATTGGTGCTAAACAATTAGTTGTACATGAAGCTGCTGAAACCAATTTTTCTTTTCCAGTTAAAACTTCATCATTAACTCCGTAAACTACTGTTGGAATATTTCCTTTTGCTGGTGCAGAAATTAAAACTTTCTTTGCCCCAGCGATTATGTGCTTATTAGCGCCTTCCTCTGAAGTAAATATCCCGGTACATTCTAATACAACATCTACATTTTTTTCTTTCCAAGGTAAATTCTCAGGATCTCTTTCTGAGAAAATTTGGAATTTCTTCCCTTCGACGATTAAATCGTTTCCTTTAAATGAAACTTCTTTGTTATATCTACCTTGTGAACTATCATATTTCAATAGATAAGCTAATTGTTCTGCATCTGTTAAATCATTAATTGCAACGATTTCATAATCATCGTTACCAAACATAATTCTGAAAGCTAATCTTCCGATTCTTCCAAAACCATTAATTGCAACTTTTACTGACATAATTGTCCTCCTTAATTTATTTATTACATATCTATTTTAACTTAAATAACTTTTATTTTCAATTATCTTAACAAATGTAAAAGCGTTTTCATCATATAAATGTTTATTTTTAAGGATTTATTAAATAAAAGACCATAAATTATGGTCTTTTCAAGTAAATTATGAACTTTTTGCTCTTGCTAATGCATTTTCAACACGCTCTTTATATTCACAATCAGTACATTCATCAGTGCAAAGAGAAATGTTTCTTAACTCTCTTGGAATAAATGCGCGAATTTCATCTTTATTATAACCGGTTTGCATAATTTGATCGTTAATAATAATTGGTCTTTTAAGAATCGTTGGATTATCAATTATAAAATTCGCTAACTCAGAAAATTTCATACTATCAGGTTCTATTTCACTTTCTTTAAAAACCTTTGATCTTGTTGATATGATATCTTCAAATCCATTTTCGGAATATTTTAACATATTAATTATATCGTTTCTAGTGAGTTTAATACCAATAATATTCTTTTCTTTATAAGGGATTTTATTAATATCTAACCACTTTTTAGCTTTTCGGCACGATGAACAACTTGAACTTGTATATAATGTTATCATTTTAACACCTCACTTCCTTAATATTATAACATATAAATATGAATAAAAAAGATTTATTTTTATCGAACAACTCTATTTATGTTATAATATATCTATAAATTTGAGAGGAGCAATTAATAATATGAAATGGGATTTGACTTATCTATTCAAGAATTTAGACGAGTTTGAAAAGGCTTATCATAAAACGGAAAAAATAATAGAAAAACTAGCCACTTATAAAGGTAAATTAGACGATTTTAAAAGTTTTAAAGAGTTTTTTAATTTGCAAAAAGAAATTGAAAATACTGGTTTAAGAGCTTATCAATATGCATCTTTATTAAGTGACTTAAATAAAAAAGACACAAAAAACGCTGCTAGATTACAAAAAGTACAATTAGCTTTTTCAAAATTACAACAAGCAGTTTCTTTTGAAGAACCAGAATTAATTGCTTTGGGCAAAGAAAAAGTTATGGAATTTATAGAAAAAGATAAAGATCTACATGAATATAAATTTGCAATGGAAAAACTTTTTAGAAGACAAGAACATATTTTGGATGATAAATCAGAATCCTTATTAGCAAATTACTCACAACTTTCTTCTGCAGGAAGGAATTTGTATAGTTCTTTATCAGTTGCGGATATTGAAGGTAGCGATGTAATGTTAGATAGTGGAAAAATAGTAACAATCACTAACAGCAATTACCGTTCATACATTCAAAAAAGCAACTCAGCTGAAGAAAGAAAAGATATTTTTGAAGCTGTATTTAATTATTATGATGACCATAAAAATACTTATGCAAATATATACAAAACTGTTTTAGATACTGATTATGCAAGAGTAAAAATAAGAAACTATAAAAACTCTTTAGAAAGTTATTTATTCAATAATAACATTCCTGCAGAAGTGTACTATTCTTTAACCAAAGTTGCTAGAGAAAATACTAAAGCAGTTAAAAAATATCTCAAACTTAGAAAAGAGTATTTAAAACTTGAAAAACACCATACATATGATCGCTTCTTAGAATTAGCAAAAACTGATAAAGAATATGAGTTTAATGAAGCTAAAGACTTATTTTTTAAATCAATTAAACAATTCCCAAAAGATTTTCAAGAAAAAGCTAAAGATGTTTTGAAGGATGGTTTTGTTGATGTATATGAACAACCTGGTAAGCGTACTGGAGCGTATTCAAGTTCAATGCCTAATCTTCACCCCTATATTCTACTAAACTATGACAAAACATTATCTGATGTCTTTACAGTTGCTCATGAATCTGGACATTCAATGCATTCGCTATATGCTTCAGAAACTCAACCAACAAGTTTACAAAATTATACAATATTTGTTGCTGAAGTAGCTTCTACTTTCAACGAACATAATCTTCTTGATTATATTATCAATGAATCAAAAGCTTCTAAAAACGAAAAAATCGCTTTATTACAAAGAGCAATTGATGACATAATGGGCACTTTCTATCGCCAAACATTATTTGCAATTTATGAATTAGAGGCTCATAAACTAGTTGAAAATAGTCAACCTATTACAGTTGATAATCTTTCAAAAATTATGATAGATTTATATAAAGAGTTTTATGATATTGATATCACCGAAGAAAATGTAAAAGAATTTGTTTGGGCATATATCCCACATTTATTCTATACACCTTTTTATGTATATCAATACGCTACTAGTTTTGCTGCTTCATTAAAAATATATGAGAATGTGAAAACTAAACAACCAAATGCATTTAACAATTATATTAAACTATTAAAATCTGGAGGTTCAGATTTTCCTGTAAAACAAGTATTAGAAGCTGGAGTTGATTTAACCAAAGAGGAAGCTTTTAAAGCAGTAGTGAATAGGCTGGAAGAATTAGTTGATGAATTAGAAGTTGTCTTAAAATCATAAATTTGCTATAATAAAATAAATTGATGATGTGGAAGAGTAATTTATATTTTGGTTTTTAGAGAATAGGTGGTTGGTGAAAACCTTAATCGGATATAAATGAATGGGCCATTGAGAGATGCTAATGACATCCGTATACTTGCGTTAAAAGTATAAAGTGCTAGGAAACTAGAACAAAGGTGGTACCGCGATTGAATCGTCCTTTTTAAAGGGCGATTTTTTATTATTAGGAGGTTTAAATTATGAAAAGAATAGTATCTGGAATAAAACCAACAGGTAGTTTAACATTAGGAAATTATATTGGTGCTATAAAACAATTTGTAAAACTTCAAAAAGCAAGAGAAAATGATGAGTTTTTTCTCTTTATTGCTGATTTACACGCAATAACAACCAGACAGATTCCTCATGAACTAAGAAAAAGAACTTTAGATATTGCTGCAATGTATTTAGCATGTGGATTAGATAAAGAAAGAACCACTTTATTTATTCAATCAGAAATTCCTCAACACGCTGAATTAGGTTATATTTTACAATCTAATGTATATATGGGTGAACTAGAACGGATGACACAATATAAAGATAAATTAGAAAGTAATGATGTATCTATAAGTTCTTCTTTATTTACTTATCCTGCATTAATGGCTGCTGATATTATTTTATATGATGCTGATTATGTGCCTGTTGGAGATGACCAAAAACAACATTTAGAATTAACAAGAGATATAGCAAATAGATTTAATCATTACTATTCAGACTTCTTCACTGTGCCTGAGCCATTAATTCCAGAAGTTGGAGCTAGAATAATGGATTTGCAAAACCCTGAAAAAAAGATGTCTAAGTCTGAAAATAACCCAAAAGGTTATATTACTCTTTTTGATGATGAAAAAACTATTACAAGAAAAATAAAATCAGCTAAAACTGACTCTTTGGGAATTATTAAATATGATCCTCTAGAACAAAAAGGTTTAGCTAATTTAATTAATATTTTTGCTAGTATTTCCGATATATCTATTAATCAAATTGTTGACAAATATAAAAACTCTGATTATAAGACTTTTAAAGAGGACTTAGCAAAAACATTAGTTGATGTATTAATTCCTATTCAATTAAAATATCAAGAAATCATAAATTCAAATGAATTAAATGAAATTCTTGATAAAGGAAGATCTATCGCTAGTGATTATGCTTTTAAAAAGATGAGAAAATGCAAACGAAAAATTGGTTTAGGAAGAAAGTAAAAAAACAAGACTTTAAAGGTTATAATCAAACTCCTTTAAAGTCTTTTATTTATGCTTCTTGATTTTGTTTGAAATTCCTTCTTGTAATTTCTGTGACAAAATAAATAATAATCATTGTTGCACCAACTAGAATAAATAATAATTTTAGACTATAATCAGCAATCAATCCGATAATTGGAGCGAAGATAACAAGTAATAGTGATGTAAGTTGTGCTTGAATACTTAAAGCACTTGCTCTTCTACCCTCTTCAGTAACATCACCAATTTCTTGAACCATTATTGGTCTTCTTAGATTCAAGACAATATACATAACAATGAAAGCTATAAAGATAACTAGAATACTATTAGTAAAGAAACCAAGTATTAATGAAACAGCTCCCATAAATAACCACGCTAGATTAATTGCCTTAACCTTATTGACTTTACTTTCGAGTTTAAAAGCATTTCGACTAGCAATTGCACTAATTATATATATAACAGCGTAAATAGCTCCGATATAAACTTTTTCGTTCTCTTCAGTATCTAATTGACTAAATAATATAAAACCCATTGAAGCCGTAACTACTAATGGTTGGATATAATCTTTAATACTTTTAAAACCCGCCTGAAAACTAGAAGCATCTAATACAAAGTTTCGAACTTTTTTCTTCTTAAAAACATATTTTAAACTCAGCCAGTTTTCAACAAGAAATTGTTTTAATTTGAATTGACTTTCCTTTTTTTGGTTCATATATTTTGGATAAGTAATAATCATCAATAAATCTAACGTATAAGGAATAATAGCTACTAAAAATAAATATTGATATTCTCCTTTAACCCAAAGAATTAATAAAACCGAAATAACACTCATTACTGTAGATCCAACTAATGACATTGAACGAGTTTTACCATAAACTTCACTTTTTGGTTCTTCAATTTCTTCAACATCTAAAAACTGCATAATCATTGCTTTATGGGTTCCAGATCTAAACGCCTCACCAAAACCAAATAATCCCATCGCTAAAATGAATATCAAAAACGAAGGATATATTCCACCAAAGAAGAAAACAGTGAAGGAAGCTATATAAAATAGAAAACACATAACTAGTTGTGTTTTCTTACCATACATATCCGCAATTACTCCTGATGGTATTTCTACGATATATATTATAATTTCTCTAATTGATATTAATACACCAACTTGAAATAAGTTCAAATCACCTACTTCTAAAAAGAATAGAATTAAAAAAGGTTCAAAAAAACGGAGATTTTTTAAGAACCCATACATTCCAAATTTAAGCATTTGTCCTTTATGTTGATTTATACTAGACATTTTTATACCATTTCATTAATATCTGAAATAATTCTAGATATTGCTTTATATGCATCATCCTCATCTTTACCAGAAAAAGTAATTTTAATCTTACTGTCTCCAGGCACACCTAAAGATAAAACGCCCATGATTGATTTTAAATTAACTTTTCTATCACCATATTCTAAATACATTTCAGATTGATAACTATTAGCTTTTGAGACTAATTTTGTAGCTGGGCGAGCTTGTAAGCCATTTTGATAAGTAATTTTAAATTTTTCCTCTATCATACTTTTCCTCCATATTTATCATCATTAATTTTCTTAACTAATTTGTCCATATCGTATGGTAAAACCATTTTAATGTTGTTTCCAGAAATAAATATCCCAGTAGCTCCTAAAGCTTTAAACTCATTAATGTTAACTTTATCTATATTTTTAATGCTCACTTTTAATCGAGAACCATCTAATTCAATTTTATTAATATTTTCTATACCACCATAACAATCAATGAACGCATTAATTTTCTCATCTTCTAGGGGTTTTTTCGATGTTTCTTTACTTGCTTTTGTCAATCTTATCAACATAATTAAAACTATAATTAAAACTATTAAGATTAATAACCACCAAAAGTTATACTTTAACCAAGTAAAAATATCATTTATTACTATTGCAAATATCATGATTCACCTCTTATATTATCTATGTAAATATTTTATCACAATATAAAAAAATTAGAAGATGGAATTCAAAAATTCTTAAACAAATATATTGCAATTGTCGCCAAATTCATATATAATCTTTTCGAAAGGGTGATATAATGTCAAAAATTATTGAAGCAATCATTGAAATCCCAATGGGTACACAAAACAAATATGAAGTTGACAAAGAAAAAAATCGCATTAAATTGAATCGTGTATTATACTCTAAAATGACTTATCCTGCAGAATACGGTTTTATAGAAAAAACTTTAGCTGAAGATGGCGATCCACTCGATATTTTAGTTTTAGCAACCACTCAAACTTTCCCAGGCTGCATAGTTGATGCGCGAGTTGTTGGATATTTAGATATGTATGATTCTGGTGAGCATGATCAAAAAATTATTGCAGTTGTCGATGCTGATCCTCGCTTTGAAGATATTAATGATATTAGTGATATTAAAAATCTTCAATTAAGAGAAATTAAATTGTTTTTTGAAAACTATAAGATTTTAGAGCCAGGACACCACGTAAAAGTTTTAGATTACTATTCTAAAACCGATGCAATTGAATTAATCGAATCTTGTCAAATACGTTACACAGAAAACTTAACAAAACAATTATAAAAAACCTATAAATCATTTTAAGATTTATAGGCTTTTTTTTATTTAGAATGGATAATCTCACCATTGATAAATACTTTTTCTGGTTTTGTCATATAATGTAATGGGTGTCCGTTCCAAATAACTATATCAGCGTCTTTACCAACTTCTATGCTTCCAACTCGGTCAGCAACGTTATTGATTTTAGCTGAATTAATAGTTACAGCTTTAAAAGCTTCTAATTCATCTAAACCTTCTCTAACAAAAATTCCAAGTTGTGTTAAGGTATTAGATAAATGAATAACTGGATGATCGGTCATTATTGCAAAATCTATGTTTGCTTCTTTTAAGATCTTTGCTGATTCAAATGTCTTATTTCTTAATTCATATTTTGATTTTGATCCTAAAGTAGGCCCGATTATTAAAGGCACTTTATGTTTTTTAATATAATCAGTTATTAAGTGCGCTTCAGTTGCGTGTTCAATTGTTCCATTTAAACCAAATTCTTCAATAATTCTTATCGCAGTAACAATATCATCTTGTTGATGCGCGTGTATCTTAACTTGAAAGCCATCAAAAACGCGCGATAAGGAATCCCACTTGATGTTATAATCAGGTTTTTTAGCATCTTTGTTAGCTTTTTTATTTTCTTCATATTCATCAAGTTTCTCTTTATAATCTTTAGCTTTTGATAACGCTTCTCTAATTGCTGCAGCAGTTGCCATCCTAGTTGATGGTGCTTGTTGTTTCGAACTGTAAACTCTTTTAGGATTTTCTCCAAGCGCCATTTTCATTGATGACTCTTCAACAACAATCATATCATCAATAGTTTTACCATAAGTTTTAATTACTGTAAAAGTACCACCAATACAATTTGCACTTCCTGGTCCAGTAACAACCGTTGTCACCCCGTGCTCCCTTGTTTCTTTAAATGCAACATCTTGAGGTTTAATAGCATCTATAGCTCTTAATTCTGGTGTTATAGGTGAAGTCATTTCATTCCCGTCTGCACCTTCAAAACCAATTGCTTCTTCATACATTCCAATATGACAATGCGGATCAACAATTCCTGGTGTAACATAATTCTCTTTTGCATCAATAACTTCTGCATCTGGATAATCTTTTTCATCTAATTTTCCGATTTTTTTAATTATACTTTTTTCAACTAAAATATCAACTATTTCATAGTTAATATCTGCCATGCTAATTAAATTAGCGTTTTTAATTAAATACATCTACTCACTCCTTCTTTTTATTATATCTATAAATATTTTTGTACCTAGAATTAAAGCATCCTCGTTTAAATTAAATTTAGGATGATGAATATTATAAGTTTCTTTTGTTTCTTGCTTCACTCCAAGCCAAGTTAAAGCACCTTGTTTCAAATTAATATATCGAGAGAAATCTTCACTTCCTGCCATTGGCTGTTTTAAAACTTCAACATTTTCTGAACCTAATACTTCATTAGCTGAAGTAATAAATTCTTTTGTTGATTCCAAGGAATTAATAGTTGGATCATAACCATAAATATAATTCATTTTGTATTTTCCGCCATGTCTCATTGCGATAGATTTTGCTAATTCTTCAAGTTCAAATTTCACAGTTTCTCTTACAGCGGTATTAAAAGTTCTAATTGTACCTTTTAATTTGGCTTTTTCAGGAATTACGTTGTGAGTAGTTCCTGCTTCAACTTTTGCTATTGTAACCACCGCTTTTTCCATTGGAGAAATTTTTCTCGATACAATTTGTTGAGCGTTTAAAATAAATTCAGCTTGCATAATAATTGGATCTATTCCTTCTTGTGGTAAAGCTGCATGAGCTCCTTTGCCAATTAATTCTAAGTCTAAAGTATCTGCAGCGGCCATAGTTTCACCATAATTAATTGCTAGATGATTTGTCTCATAATTAGGCGAAACATGTATAGCGAAGAAATCATCACAATCATCTACTACTCCCGATTTTACTATAGCTAGAGCACCACCCGGTGAAGGGCCCTCTTCAGCTTCTTGAAAAATAAACTTAATAGTGCCTTTCCATAAATCCTTATTTTCTGATAAAAACTTACAAGCACCTAATAACATTGCCGTGTGAGCATCATGACCACATGCATGCATTTTACCTTTGTTTTTTGATTGAAAATCAAGATCGGTTTTTTCAGTTATACTTAAAGCATCAAAGTCTGCTCTTAAACCAGTCGTTAAACCTTTTCCATTTCTTATTATTGCAATTAATGAATAATCACCAACACTTACTATTTCATCAATTGATAATTTATTCAATTCATTAAAAATATACTTACTAGTATTTTTACAATTAAATCCCGTTTCAGGATACATATGTAAATATCTTCTGTGCTTAATAATATAATCATTCAAATCATTAAAATTATCCATTTTTTATCTCCCGCCTATATTCTAATTTTGTTAAGTATTTTGTTGTTACAAAACCAATAACAAACAAAATAACACCAACTAAAACAACTAAAATATTATTTTGAAAATAATCCAAAATATTTTTATATATTGGAACTTGTTCTTCATAGTTACTTGAAGTAACTGGATTTCTAATTTCTAGAAAAACACCAATCATACTAGCTAGAACAAATCCTAAAATCGCAAAATAAGTTTGTTTAGGATATTTTTCTAATAAATAACTAATTAGTTTAGAAAAGACAAATATACCAATAACCATTCCAATAACATAAAATATTAACACTTGAAAATTATAAGCAAAATTACTTAAATCAGTAATATTGCCAATAACATTTGATACAATTGCCGTATAGTACCCAAGGACCATTAACATAGCTGAGCCACTAATGCCTGGAACAATCATTGTTGTTACTGAAATAATACCTAAACCAACTATTAATAAATAACTACTTAAATTCAAATCAAAAGTAGCAATCACATTTGGGGTATTGGTTTTATCTATAATTATTATTGTTATTAAAAGTCCAAAAGCAACAACTAAAGCAATTATTGCCGAAATATTAAATTTTTTTAACTTGGCTTTTAAATAAAGGTGCTTAATTCCACCTGCTAAAAGCCCAATAAAAAACATTAAAACAATAAATGAATTCCATTCAATCAAAATAGCAAATAATTTAGCTAGAGAGAGAACGGATATCGATGCTCCAAGAAAAAAAGGTATTAAAAACTTAATACTATTTTTAAAATCAGTTAGTAAATTGCCCACTGAGTCTAAAAACTTTTTATATACGCCTAAATAAACGGCCAGTGTACCGCCGCTAACTCCAGGTATAATAAAAGCAACTCCAACAATAAAACCTTTTAATATTAATATAATATTAAACATATTTCCTCCTACAAAGCATCACCAATTAAATCATAACCAAAAGAAGTTGTAATTTTCACATTAACAAAATCTCCAATTTCAAGTGCTTTCTCCGATTGAAAAACAATCATTCCATCAATATCATCTGGAGCAAAAGCATAACTTCTTCCATAATAAAATTTTGTTTCAGGATCATAATTTTCAACCAAAGTTTTGTGAATTTTATTAATTTGTTGCTTATTTAATTTTCGTGAAATTTTGTTTTGTAACTTCATGATTCTATCAAGACGTTCTTGTTTTATTGATTCAGATACTTGATCAGGCATTTTGTAAGCCGGTGTATCTTCTTCTTTAGAATAAGCGAAAACTCCAAGTCGGTCAAATTTAAACTTTTCAGTAAACTGATATAACTCCTCGAAATCAGCTTCTGTTTCTCCAGGAAAACCAACTATGTAAGTAGTTCTAATAATGGCTTCTGGTATTTCATTCCTAATTTTGTCCAATATATTTTTTATTAATTTTGAATCGCCTCTGCGATTCATTTTTTTTAATACTCTATCCGAAATATGTTGAATTGGAACATCAAAATAACTTGCAATTTTAGGGTTTGTCTTCACTTCTTCAATCAAATCATCGGTTATTTCATCTGGGTAGAGATATAGAAAACGTACCATTTCAATTCCTGGTACTTTTGATACTTCAGATACCAATTCATGGAGAATTGATTTTTTACTAATAGTCAAATCAGAACCATATCTTGAAGTATCCTGACTAATTAAATTAATTTCTTTCGCACCTTGCTTAGCCAAAAATTTGCTTTCTTCAATAATTGTATTAAATGGTTTAGATTTAAACCTACCGCGAATTAACGGTATTGCACAATATGTACAATTATTATTACACCCTTCTCCTATTTTAACATATGGAGAAAATCTTGAAGTTGTAAGTAATCTATTTTCATATTTTAAGGGAGAAAATTTAAGATGGTTTTCTGAAAACAAATCATTTAATATTAAATGTATCTTAGGATAATCAGCTAAAGTTATAACCTTATCAATAAAAGGCATTTCCTTTAGTAGTTTTTCTTTATATCTTTTTGCATAACAACCAGTTACAATTAATTTTTTATTATACTCGGACATTTCTTTTATCGTATTTATTGTTTCATTTTTAGCTGATTCGATAAATCCGCAAGTATTAATAAATATTGCATCAGCTGCTTCTGGATCGCTAACAATCTCACATCCTGCTTGTTTTAGTATTCCAAGTATCATTTCAGAGTCTACAAGATTTTTTGCGCATCCTAAGCTTATAAAACCTATCTTCATTTTTACACCTCTTTAAATTGGTTTGTTTAAAAATTGTGAATTATACAAATCAGCATAAACACCATTTTTTTCTAACAATTCTTGATGATTCCCTTGTTCAACTATTTGTCCATGATCCATAACCAAAATCGTATTAGCATTTTTAATGGTTGATAATCTATGAGCGATAACAAAGGAAGTCTTCCCTTCCATCATTTTTAACATTGCGTTCTGAATATAACTTTCAGTTCGCGTATCAACTGAAGAAGTTGCTTCATCAAGGATTAATATTTTGGGATCAAAAAGAATTGCTCTTGCTATCGTGAGTAATTGCTTTTGTCCTTGGGATATATTATCTGCATCTTCTTTCAAGACTGTATCATAGCCTTCAGGAAGGGTTTCAATATAATGATGAACATGAGCTTGTTTACATGCTTTAATTATCTCTTGATCAGTAGCATTAGCTTTCCCGTAAGCAACATTTTCTTTAATACTACCAGAGAACAACCAAGTATCTTGCAATACCATACCGAATTTTTTTCTTAAAGAAACTCTTGTACAATCAGTTGTTTTTATGCCATCAATATAAATACCACCTTTATCAATTTCATAAAAACGCATTAATAAATTAACTAAAGTTGTTTTCCCTGCACCAGTATGGCCAACTATTGCTATTTGTTTTCCCGGTTTCACTTCTAAATTCAAATTCTTAATTAATTCGGTATCTTTAGAATAAGAAAAATCAATATTCTCAAACAACACATGTCCATCGACTTCAGATAAACATATCTCATCATCTGTGGCCTTATTTAATTCTTCAGTTTCATCTAAAACCATAAATACTCTTTCAGCTCCAGCTATTGTAGATTGAAGTTGATTAGCAATGTTCGCAATATTTAATATTGGTTGAGCAAAGTTTCTTTGATAGTTAACAAATACAGTAATATCTCCGACCAATAATGGATTTGTTGCTCCCGCTAAAATACCACCAACAATAACAACTGCTACGTAAGAAAGATTACTAATAAAGGTCATTAAAGGCCTGATTAATCCGCTTAAAAATTGTGCTCCGCGCATTTTATCGGCTAATTTATAATTTATTGTACTAAACTCTTTATAGGCTTCTTCTTCTTTATTAAATAATTTTACAATTTTACTCGCTGTAAATATTTCTTCAATATGCCCATTTAAATTACCTAATTCTTTTTGTTGAGCTTTAAATTTTGCTTGTGATTTTTTCGCAATAATCATTGTTGTAAAAACATACAACGGTAAGACAAATAAAGCAATAATTGTTAATTTCCAAGATATTATTATCATCATAACTAATATACCTAATACTTGGAAAACTGAAGATATTACATTAATTAAACTTTGTTGTATAGAGTTTGTAACTATATCAACATCATTTGAAAATACTGACAAAACATCCCCAGTGCTTTTTTCATCAAAGTATTTGATTGGCAATTTCTCAAGTTTAGTTCGTAAATCATTACGCATTTTTTTACCAATACTAATACTAACTTTATTTCCTAATAAATGTAAGATAACTTCTAAAACGTATCTTAAGGCATATAAAGAAATAATAACTACAAAGGCTGTAATTATATTCGAAATACCTTGATCTTGAGAAATAGAACCATTAATGATTCTTTGTAGGTCATTTATAATTAATCTTAAGAAATTAGGTGCTACAACCATTACTCCTGTAACTAAAATAGTAAAAAGAGAAATAACCAATAATTGTATCCTATAATTACCTATATATTGTAGTAGTCTTTTTGTTGTCCCTTTAAAGTCTTTTGCCTTAACAACGGGGCGATTCATTGCCATTGCTCCAGGTCCATGTTTTGGACCGCTTTGTCTGGTGTTTTCTTTCTTTTTACTGTTTTTATCTGTCATGACAATTCCTCCTCATCTAATTGAGATAAGGCAATTTCACGATATACTTCACATGACTCTATTAAATCCTCATGTTTTCCAAGACCTACCATTTTACCTTCTTGCAATACAATAATTTGATCAGCATCTCTTATAGTTCCAATTCTTTGCGCGACAATAAAGACGGTTGCATCTTTAATTTCTTCTCTTAAAGCTTTTCTTAATTTAAAATCAGTTTTAAAATCAAGTGCTGAAAAACTGTCATCAAAAACAAATATTTTAGGTTTTCTAATAATTGCTCGAGCAACTGAAATTCGTTGTTTCTGTCCTCCGGAAAAATTAGTCGCACCTTGATCTACTGTTGAATCATAACCAGCTTCCATTTCATCAATAAATTCTTCTGCTTGTGCTATTTGTGCAGCTTTTTTTATTTCTTCATCAGATGCATAATCTCTTCCATAAGCAATATTCGATTTTATAGTTCCACTAAATAAAGATGCTTTTTGTGGCACAAAACCAATTAATGATCTTAATTTATTTAATTTAATATCTTTAATATCCACATTATCGATTTTTAAAGAACCTTCGCTTATATCAAAAAATCTTGGCATAAGATTTACTATTGTTGATTTACCAGAGCCTGTTGAACCGACAATAGCTATTGTTTCTCCGGGTTTTGCTTTAAAACTTATTTTATCAAGAACATTCTTTTCAGCATCAGGAAATTTAAAAGAAACATCTTTATATTCGACTTGTCCTCTAAAATTATAATCATCAAACTCATTACTACCTGTATCAACAACTGATGATTCTAAATCAAGTATTTCTTTAATCCTTTTACCCGAAACATCAGCACGAGGATACAAAATAAAAGTCATTGTTAACATCAAAATGCTAAATAATATCTGCATTGCATATTGAATAACAGCTGAAACATTTCCTAAAAATTGATAATCAGTAAACGATTCACTGATAATCATTTGAAAAGCAAAAAATACTACTCCAATAATAACAATATTAAAAATCAAATTAATTGAAGGATTTAAAAATGACATAATCTTACCTGCTTTATATGATACTTCAGCTAAGCGATCATTATTATCATTAAATCTTTTAACTTCTCTATCTCCTTGACCAAAAGCTCTAATTACTCTAACACCATTAATACTTTCTCTAGTTACTAAAGTTAATTTATCTATTCTTTTTTGTAATTTTCTAAATAAAGGCACAACTAACTTAAACATTACGCCAATAAGAATTAGAAGCAAAGGAACACCGGCTAAAATAATTAATGTTAAAGCTATTGATTGTTGTAAAGACAACACTAAAGCACCAATAAATAAAATCGGAATTCTTAAAACCATTCTTAATGCCATAATAATAAAATTTTGGACCTGCATAACATCATTCGTAGCTCTTGTAATTAACGTTGAGGTTCCGAATTGTCCTGTTTCATATAAAGAAAGAGAATTAATTTTTTTATAATAATCACTTCTTATATCTTTTCCAACCTTACTAGAAATTTCACTTGAATAATACATAAGTCCAATAAAGGCAACTGTAGATGCTAAAGTTACCCCTAACATAATTCCACCATACTTCATAATAATATCAAAATCAGATGTTTGAATAATCTTACAAGTGTCAGGATTAGCTTCTAAATCACATCTCTCAACTTCTACCCATTCATCATTAGTGTTTAATTCTTCATACCTGGCATCTAAACCTTCCCCGATAATTTTACTCATATAATTAGGTAATAAAAGTGTTCCAAGGGCAGTTAAACTAACCAATATGAAAATATAAAACACTTTTAACTTATAAGGTTTTAAATAGCTAAACATTCTTTTCATTCCGCAAAGTCCTCCTCGAAGTAATCTTTAAGCTTTAAATACACTTTTTCACGAATATTATCTAGTTGTTTAATTTCCTCATTACTTAAAGCGCTGTTAACCAAATCATCCCACTCTTGTAAAATTTGATTAACTTGTTTAGCAATTTTTTTTCCCTTTTCGGTAATTGATAATATATAACTACGTAGATCATTTAGATCTTTTTGTTTCTTAATTAACCCATCTTTTTCCATTTGATTAATTGCTCGTGTAGTATGAGATTTATGAAAAACAACTTTTGTTATTAAAGAATTCATTTTAATTGGACTATGAGCATCAATCATCTTTAAATAAGGAGCTTCTGCTCTCCCTAATTCTAAATCTTTAAATTTATCTTCTAAAAATTTATAATGATACTTATTAATCATTCTTTCATTTTTATTATTCAAAAAATATCAACTCATTTCCGGTATTTTCACTTATAATAAGTATAAAATAAATTAGTTGCATTGTCAACTAAATTATTAAGGGAATATAAATTGTTTATTTAATAAAAAGGTTAAATACTTAAGCGCTAGCTAAGTTATTTAACCTCCAATATATTTTATTTAAATGTCTGCATCTTCAATGCTTTTATCATACTGTAACCGATACAGTTGATAATAATGGCCTTTTTGTTTTAACAACTCTTGATGATTACCACTTTCGATTATTTCTCCTTTTTGCATAACTAATATGTTATCAGCGTGTTGAATAGTGGAGAGACGATGAGCAACAATAATCATTGTTCCTATTGTCATAATTTTCTTAAGTGATTCTTGTATTAACATTTCAGTCTCAGTATCTATATTCGCGGTTGCTTCATCGAGAATCATAATTTTAGGGTTATGTACTATTGTTCTAGCAAAAGATAATAATTGTCTTTGCCCAGAAGAAAAATTATTTCCTCTTTCTCTTACTAATTCATCATATTTATTTGGTAGCTTTTGAATAAAATAATCCGCATTAACATATTTTGAAGCTGATAAAACTTCTTTGTCGGTGATATTTTCGTTTCTTAATCGAATATTTGATTCAATAGTTCCTGAAAACAAAAATACATCTTGTAACATTTGGCCAATATGCTTTCGCAAACTACTCATTGTAATTTCTCTAATATCAATATCATCAACTAAAATTTGGCCTTTTTGAATATCATAATTTCTGACAATTAATGAAATAATTGTTGTTTTACCTGAACCTGTTGCACCTACTAATGCTAACGTTTGATTAGCTTCCACAACAAATGAAACATCTTTTAATACCCATTCCATTTCATCTACAAATTGATAACGAATCATATTATCACTAATATCAAACTTAAGTTCTCGACCTTGATGATCAATTGCTTGTTTTAAAATATCTAAAGACACAAGTTTATGCTTTTTAAGCTCTAATTTATTACGCCATACAAGATAATCATCTACAATTTCAAAAGTTATATCTTCGTTTCTACCTTTAACCAAATCACTTGCTTTTATCTGTTTCTTGTCACTAAGAATAAAATATAAAGTATTGTGGTCATCAATAAATGCTTTTTTAATATTTACTTTATTTAAAGGAACTTTTTTTGATTTATGTTCTACTAAAGAAGAAATTGTTAGTAAATTATTCCATTTTGCTTCATTATAAGCAAACCATACATTTCTAAACTCAATTTTACCTTTAACATTAGTTAATTCTTTAGCTGAATCTTTGTCTTGAACATCAGGTTCAGTATCTAAGATATCAAATATTCGTTCACCTGAGGTAAATGCTGATTGCAATGTGTTAAACTGTGCAGCTAGATTTTGAATAGGTTGGAAAAATCTCCTAACATATTGTGTAAATGCAAATAATACGCCATAAGTTATATAACCTTGTACTACTAATCCTGATCCCTGCCATAAAACGATAATCAAACCAAGAATGTACAACATATACATAAAGGGTCTATAAAGACTAAAGGTTAAAATCTGTTGATAATAGGATCCTTTTAGATGATTATTTTTATCTTTAAATTCTTGAAATTTTTTCTCTTCGCGATTGAATATTTGAATTAATTTCATTCCTGATAAATGCTCAGATAAAAATGCATTAATAATTGATACATTTCTTCTAACTTTTCGAAAAGCTTTTCTAGAAAATCTTCTAAAAATATATGAAGCAATGAAAATAAGTGGTACTAACCCCGATAACCAAAGCGTTAATCGCGGCGATAAGATTGCCATAACAACAAACACTCCGATAACCATTAAAATATCTTTTAAAACATTAATTACTACATCTGTATATAACATATTAAGTTTATCAATATCAGAACTAACACGAGTAACAAGTTTTCCAATCGGCACTTTATTGAATTGTGCGATTGATAGAGTCTCGATATGATTAAATACATCACGACGAATATTATATATTATTTTTTGTCCAGTCATTTGCAGAATGATTCTTTGTTTATAGGTTGTTAATGCTAATAACCCAAGTGAAACTAAGTAAGTTATAACAACTATTAAAATTCTAACTTTGGGTATAGTTTCTTTACCCAATGAATCTAATACATCTGAAATAAATAAAGGACCTAACAAATCCAATCCAACAATTAAAAGAACTAAGATAAATGATATAATCACTGGCTTTAAAAATGGCTTTACATAAGTTAATAAACGTTTGATAATTTCTGTATCATTCATTTCACGATTAACATAATCATCAATATCATATTTTATTCTAGGCATTATTCTTCCCCCTCTAACTCAGATTCAAGTTGTTGACGAAGAACTAATTCTTTATATAATTCACAAGATTCTAGCAACTCTTTATGAGTGCCTTTTGCGAAAATTTTGCCATCTTCAAGAAAGACTATTTGATCAGCTTGCTTAATTGTTGAAATTCTATGTGCAATTATTATTGTTGTTTGGCCTTTTCTAAGTTTTCTTAAATTACCAATAACCGATTCTTCTGTTTTAGTGTCTACTGCAGAAAAAGAATCATCCATAATAAGGATATTTGGTTTTTTCAGTAAAGCTCGAGCAATTGATATCCTTTGTTTTTGACCGCCAGATAGAGTTACACCTCTTTCGCCAACCATTGTATCGTACTGTCTTGGGAAATCCACAATGTTATCATGCACATCAGAATATATAGCCATTTGTTTAACTAATTCTTGATCTACTTCATCTTCAGAAAACGAAATATTATTTTTAATTACATCCGTAAATATAAAATTATCCTGAGGGACATATCCTATAGAATCTCTAATTGTTTTTATCGGTAACTTCATAATGTCGTAGTCATCTAGAAGAAGTTCGTTAGTTCTAAGGTTATATAATCTTAGCAATAAATCAACCATAGTTGTTTTACCAGAGCCTGTCCTTCCAATTATTCCAACAGTTTGTCCTTTTTCAATATCTAAACTAATATTCTTTAAAACTTTTTCTTCAGTTCCTGGATATGCAAAGGTCAAATTATTAAAAGTTATTTTACCTTTGATTTCATCAACATCTAATACTTCTCGGTCATCATGAATTTCAACTTCTTCATCTAAAAACTCAGAAATTCTATCTAAGGATGCTTTTCCTTGTGCACGCATATTTATTAGTCTACCTATTGCCATCATTGGCCATATTAAAGCGCCAAAATAGCCTATATATGTTGTTAAATTCCCAACAGAAAAAGATCCAGCAGCTGAGATAGTATTCATAACTAATAATGCCCCTAAACCTAACATAATAACTCTAACTATATTGATAAACAATTCAACACTAACATGTAATATTGTTCTAGTACGAATAAATGCTTCATTCTTTTCACGATTATTTTTATTAACTTTTGCAAACTCTCGTATTTCTCTTACTTCATTTACAAAAGCTTTTATAACACCAATTCCATAAAAATTTTCTTGAGTAAAATCACTCAAATCTTCAAAGGCTTTTTGTCTTTCTTTAAATTTAATTCGAGTAATTTTTGAAATATATGTCGCTAAAATAGCGATTAAAGCCAGAGGAATCGCAGCCATATATGTAATGAATGGATCTAAAAGATACATCTTTCTAAAAGCCAATGTACCTAAAATCAAAACATCAAACATCATCAACATTCCAGGACCAAACACCATTCTAACAGCGTTCAAATCGTTAGTGAATAACGCCATTAAACCTCCAGTTTTTTTCTTACCATAATAACTTTGGCTTAGTTTTTCTGCGTGAGAAAACATTTTGTTACGTAAATCATAATCTATTCTTCTAGATGTTCCAAATATAAATATTCTCCAAAAAATTCTACCCAAAACAATTACTAAAGCAATAAATAGCAATTCAATAATAATAGGCATTATGTCAGCCAAATCATTTATTATAAAAATGCTTTCCTCATTCGGATTTAATGCATCAATTATATTCCCTATGTATTCGGGTATTTTCAATTGATAGATATCAACTAAAAATAATGCACCAATTCCCAATAAGAAAAACACACCATACTTAAGATAAAAATTATTAACATGTTTGCCAAACAGCATTTTCCTCACCATCCATAGTAATGTATTCTACATTATTCCTATTAAAAAAGCAAAAAAAATCTTATGCACAGCATAAGTTCTTTTATTTTAAAATATATAAAATGCCAATTGTGCCTTTACCACAATGACTAGATATTACACAACCAGCACTCGTCTCATAAAGATTACTAATATTTACTTTTGATTCTATTTTTTCCTTTATATAATCTGTATCTTCCTTAGCCATCGAATGAGTAATCATCATAAATTCGTTATCGATATTTTCTTTTTCATTCAACATGTCTTTTACCATAATGTTTATTGCGTTTTTGACATTACCTCGGCCTTTCTTGCCAACAGCCATTAATCCATCTCTAACTTTAATTATTGGTTTAACTCTTAAAAAACTACCAAAGAGTGCGCTTAATCCATTAAGCCTACCACCCTTGTATAAATATTCTAATGTTTTAATTACAAATTGACTTCTAACCTTTGGAACTAATTCTTCCATTTTTATTTTAATTTCTGATGCTATCATTTCTGACTTTATCATTTCCCCGGCTTTTAAAAGTAATAAACCTGAACCTGATGATAAGTTTAGTGAATCGACTAAATATATATTTTCTGATTCTAACATTTCGCTAGCAATTTTAGCGCTATTAAAAGAAGCTGAAAATTTAGAACCAATACCTGTATATATTATTTCATAACCTTCATCAAGATATTTTTTAAATGTTTCAAAGAAAATTCCAGGTGATGGCGCAGCAGTTTTAGGCAATTCATTTGTTTTTGATACTAAGTCATACATTTCAGCAACTGTTAAATCTTTACCATCTAAATATGACTTACTTTTAAAATTCACGTATAAGGGAATTATTTCTATGTCATATTTTTCAATTAACTCTTTACTTAAATCACAAGTACTGTCACTAATTAATTTAATCTTGTTCATATTTACCTTCCTTACATAGAATTATAACTAAAAATCGATTTTTTGTAAATACGATTCTATTTATACATATTTTAAATTATCTCTTAATTAAAATTTATAAAATGATATAATAATTATTGTGAGGTGAGTATATGTATACAGTTGAAAGAAACGAAATAATAAATACTATCAAAGATATGTTTATCGATTCTGCTTATAATTTAAATAACAAATTAGTTAATAAGTTTGAAAGAGCAGAAAAGCTAGAAACTAATAAATTAGGAAAAAGCATTTTACGTAAAATCATAGAGAATCAAGTTATAGCAAAGACAGAAAATATTCCTCTTTGCCAAGATACTGGCGTAGCAGTTATCTTCCTAGAAATTGGCAGACAATTAATTTTTTCATATGATTTAGAAAAAGCAATTAACACTGGCGTAAGAAAAGCATATATGGATGGATATTTAAGAAAATCAATTGTTCAACATCCCTTAAACAGAATAAATACACTTGATAATACTCCTGCAATTATTCATTATAACTATATTCCGGGAAAAAACCTAAACATACATATAGCACCTAAAGGTGGCGGTAGCGAAAATATGTCAAGACTTAAAATGTTATCCCCAAGTGAAGGTGAAGAAGGAATCATTAATTTCGTTTTAGAAACAATAAAATTAGCTGGTGGAAAGGCATGTCCTCCCCTAATTGTTGGAGTTGGAATAGGTGGAAATTTTGAAAAAGTTGCCTTACTTGCTAAACAAGCAATTTTTAGAAAAATCAATGATTCTTCGAAAAGTTTGATTGACAGAAATCTCGAAGAAAAATTACTTAAAAAGATTAATCAACTAGATATTGGGCCAATGGGATTAGGCGGTTTAACAACAGCATTAGCTGTTAAAGTAAATTCGTATCCATGTCATATTGCATCATTGCCTGTAGCAGTTAATCTTCAATGCCATAGTGCTAGAAAGAAAGAGGTGACATTAGTTGGAAAAAAAATTAACAACTCCAATTAACGATTCTACAAGAGAAACTCTAATAGCTGGTCAAGAGGTATTAATTAGTGGCTATATTTATACTGCAAGAGATGCTGCTCATAAGTTATTAGTTGATGCGATAAATAAAAAAGAAAAAACTCCTTTTGATATTAAGGATCAAATTGTATATTATGTTGGTCCTACACCAGCTAGACCTAATCAAGTAATTGGTGCGTGTGGCCCAACTTCAAGCTATAGAATGGATAAGTTTAGTCCCACTCTCATGGAAAATGGATTAAAAATCATGATTGGAAAAGGGCCAAGAAGCGATGCATTTACTAAATCACTTGTTGAAAATGAAGCTGTATATTTAATTGCGATTGGTGGATTAGGTGCAAAATTATCAAAAACAGTAATTGAAAACACCAAAATCGCTTATAATCATTTAGAATCAGAAGCTATTCACCGATTAAAAGTCATTAATTTCCCTGCTATAGTTGCGATAGATTCAAAGGGTAATTCTATATTTAAATAGTCAGCATGTTTCTATATGTTTTGTTATTATACAATAAAAGGCTTAGTTCTAATTTAATAGAACTAAGCCTTTTATGTTATTTTAATTTTTAACTAATAAGCTTTAGCATAGAACACAACATGTTTAGCTTTTCTTTTACAAACTGGACATTCTTCTCCAATTGGCGTCTGATCAAATGGCATACATCTAGCTGTTGCTTTCGTATCTTCTTTTATCTTAGTTTCACAAGCATCATCACCACACCACATCATTTTAACATATCCAGATTTTTCATTCATAATCTTTTTAAATGTTTCATAATCATATGCTTCACGAGTATTTTTCATGACATTTTCAAGTGCTTGATTATACATTTCTTGATGTATGTTTTCCAATGTCTTTGGTATATAATCTACAATGTCATCGATTGAAATCGTTTCTTTTTCGCGATTATATCGTTTTACAACTACAACTTTATTCTCTTTCAAATCTCTTGGTCCTAGCTCGATTCTTATTGGAGTGCCTTTCATTTCTGATTCGGAAAACTTCCATCCTGGCGATTTATCAGTTTCATCGAGTTTAACTCTGATGTTTAATTTTTGTAATTTTTCTTTAATTTCTTCAGCCTTTTCTAATACACCTTCTACATGTTGCATAATTGGAATAATATCAACTTGAACAGGAGCTAAACGTGGAGGCAAAACCAGCCCTGAATCATCACCATGAACCATAATAACGGCACCAATTAAGCGTGTAGAAACTCCCCATGAAGTTTGATATACAGGTTTAACTTTTCCATCTTTATCTTGAAATTTAATATCAAAAGCTTTTGAAAATCCTGTACCTAAATAATGTGTCGTTCCACTTTGAAGAGCTTTATTATCATGCATGAGTGCTTCAATAGTATATGTATCAACAGCTCCTGCAAATTTTTCTTTTTCTGTTTTTAAACCGGTAATAAATGGAATAGCTAAAATTTCTTTGCCAAGATTCTCATAAATTTTCAAGATATCTAATGCTTCTTTTTTTGCCTCTTGTTCATTAGAATGAACAGTATGACCTTCTTGCCATAAAAATTCAGATCCTCTTAAAAAAGGTCTTGTAGTTTTTTCCCATCGAACCACAGAACACCATTGATTGTATTTCTTTGGTAAATCCCTATGAGATTCTATAATTTTAGAATAATGATTACAAAATAAAACTTCAGAAGTAGGTCTTATAATTAATCTTTCTTGTAATTCCTCATTACCGCCAATTGTAATTATAGCGGTTTCTGGAGCGAAACCTTCAACATGTTCAGCTTCTTTCATAAATAGTGATTCTGGAATCACTAAAGGCATATACACATTTTCATGTCCAGTTTTTTTAAACTCTCCATCTAAATAATTCTTCATATTTTCCCATAAAGCATATCCATAAGGACGATAAATAATAAATCCTTTTGCATCAGAGTAGTCCATTAGTTCGGCTTTACGACAAACGTCTGTATACCATTGAGCAAAATCATCATCTCTTGAAGTAATTGCTTTAACAAAATTTTTCTTTCCCATGTTACACCTCATTTTCAAGTAATTATATCATAAAATAAATATTTAATGAAGATTAATAAATTGCTTTTTCAACAAAATCTAAAAAGTTATTTATATCTCCAAACTTAAATACATTTGCATCTTCTAACATATTTTCGAATATTCTTCCAATATCATCTCTAAGATAAATATCTATATCTTCGTTAATATTCTTTGATTGTAATTCTTCAATCCACTTACTGTGTTTCAACAACAAATCATCATCACTAATTTTCTTTTCCTGGTTTAATACATCCTTAATCAACTCTAATTCTTCCATTAACCTACCAGGCAATATAGCCATTCCCATAACTTCGATTAAACCTATATTTTCTTTTTTGATGTGAAATCTTTCTGGCTTAGTATGAAATAAACCATAGGGAAATTCTTTAGTAGTATAATTATTTCTCAAAATCATATAGAAATTATAATTTGAGCCATTTAACTTAACAATCGGTGTTACAGTGTTATGTTCTTCATTGGTTTTTGCAAAAACCATAATTTCCTCATTAGTGTATGTTTGCCAATATTGGTAAACTTGATTAACCATATCAAGAATACGATTTTCATTATTACCAGAAAATCGTATAGTTGCCATTGGCCAGTCTAACACTTCAATATTTACACGATTTTTTTTGTATTTCTTTATTACTCTAGCAGATTCAATTGGGAAGTCAAATCTACCTCCCTGGAAATGATGATGTGATAATATTGAACCACCTACTATAGGTAAACCTGCATTAGAACCAATTAAATAATGAGGGAATTTATTGATAAAATCAATTAATTCTGAAAAAGTTTTTTCGTTCACATACATATCAGAATGTTCTTTTCTTAAAACAATCATATGCTCATTAAAATAAGCGTATGGTGAATATTGAATACCCCAAGCATCTTTTTCATTATCCAAAGAAATAGATACCACACGATGATTAGATCTTGGCGCTAAGGAAGGAGTTTGATATGAGCCAACATTTTCCATACACAATGGACATATTGGATATTTTGAGTTATCTTGATTTTGTTTTTTTATGTCCATCGGATCTTTTTCTGGTTTCGATAAATTAATAGCTAAAATCAAATCTGCATATTTGCCTTGATACTTATATTGAATATTTTTTTTAATTCTATTTACTTTAATATAATTTGTGTCAATTGAAAACTTATGAAGAAAGTCAGTAGCATATCTAGGTGCTTTTTTATAATAATTACGGAATATTTTATTTAATTCACTTGGCCTTGGAATTAAACAATCAACTATACGCGCCTCAAAAGCATCTCTTTCAGTTATAGAATCATGAGTAATTATTTTGTTTTTAAGAGCAAAATCAATAATTCCTTGGATTATTTCAGAAAAATTTGTTGATTCGATTTCTTCCCAATTAAATTTTTTTAAATTTAATATAGTCAAAATTCTATTAACTGCATAATATTTATCATCTTCTTTTAATAAATTATGTTCAAGACCATATATAATTAATTGATTTATTTTTTTATTTATCATATCTTAATTCCCCTTCAAAATTTTTTTATAATTTTTAAAAATTCCTTCATTAGGATAATGAGTAAATATTAGTTTTTCTTTTTTTGTTGGATGATAAAAACTTAGTGAATAGGCATATAATCCAAGTTCATACCCTAATGTTTTTGGGCCATATTTATTATCACCATATAATGGATGATTAATATTTGCTAGTTGAACTCTAATCTGGTGAAATCTTCCTGTCTCTAAATCAATATCGATTAAAGAATAAATTTGCTTATCAATTACTAAGTTTTCAATTACTTTAAATGATAATTTAGCATATTTCCCATTTTCTTTATTTGAAATAATTGCTTTTTTATTTGTAGTATCTTTAATAATATAATTTTCTAAACTATAAATTTTATTTTTATCTAAAGCTCCAATTACAACAGCAAGATATTTTTTCTCTATTGAGTGATATCTAATTTGTTCATTTAATCTTTTTGCAGCTTTAGAAGTTTTAGCAAAAACCATTACACCGCCTACATTTAAATCAAGCCTATGCACGAGCCCAAGATATACATTTCCTGGCTTGTTATATTTTTCTTTTATATATGCTTTTATTTTTGTTAACATATCAGGCATATCCAAAGAACCAGCTTGAGATAATACTCCAGGTTCTTTAACACACACAATTAAATGATTATCTTCATATAATATATTCATAATAATTAATAACCTCTTAAATATTTTAACATAAGTTAATGGATTTTGTTATTTGTCTTATATATTTTGATTAAAGTTTATATTACAAATCAAGGAAATCGTTATTCTAAAAAAAAGGATTATTTCTATTAATTAGAAATAATCCAATATATACCTAGGGCATAACGCGGTTAGGACCTCTATATAAGAATGTTACATCGCGTATACTATCCACTTCAAACAAACGCATTAAAAACCTTGTTAAACCAAAACCATATCCACCATGAGGTGGCATACCATATCTAAAGAAGTTTAGATAGAAATCTATAGATTCTAAATTCATATCTTTTTCTAATGCTTGTTTTTCTAAAATATCAATTCGATGTTCTCTTTGAGCACCAGTAGTGATTTCTATTCCTTTATATAATAAATCAAAACTTTTTGTTAATTTAGTTTCAGGATCAATCATATGATAAAAAGGTCGCGCTTCAAATGGATAATCAGTTACAAACACAAATTCAGAATTCAATTTCTTTTTTGCGTATATACAGATAAGCTCTTCTTCTCTACGATCAAAATCGAAATCTTTTTTTCCTACATAATTATAATTATCTTGAACAATTTTTTTAGCATCATAGAAATTGATTCTTGGGAATTTTTCTTGAGGTACTGCAATTTCCTTTTTGAAAATACGTTGATAGTCTTCACCAATATCATTTTTTATTTTTTTCATCACTTCTATTAATTTTTCTTCTTCTATATCCATTACTTCATGAAAAGACTTAATCCAACTAATTTCGCAATCAACAGAAGTGAATTCTGTAGCATGGTAAGCTGTGTGTGAATTCTCAGCTCTAAAAACGGGACCGATTTCAAAAACATTATTAAATCCTGCGCCCATAGCCATTTGTTTATAAAATTGTGGCGATTGTGCTAAATAGACTTTCTTGCCAAAATATTCTAAATCAAAAACTTCAGCACCAGTTTCAGATGCTGTACCAAGTATTTTAGGCGAATGTATTTCAATAAAGTCATTTCTTAACCAATATTCTCTCATAGCCATTTCAGCTATTGTTTGACCTTTAAAAATTAAATAGTTTTTTTCTAACCTTAAGTCTAAAAAGCGATTATCTAACCGCAAGTCTTGTTTAGACTTATTATTAAAATCTAAAATATCAATTGGAAGTTCTTCTTCACTTTTCGAAGTAATTTCAATTGTTTTAGGTATGAATTCCATACCTCTTAATTTAACTTTATCTTGTTTATATATTATACCCTTAGCTAAAAGGGTACTTTCTTTGGTTAAATCAGAAACTATTTCATTTAATACTTTGTTTTCCTCGTTTTTTTCGATTGTCATCTGCACTTTTGCAGATGAGTCTCGCAATATAACGAACTGAACATACTGCAAATCCCTAACCTTATCTACAAAACCTTGAAGTTCAATTTCTTGATTATAATAGTTAGCCAAATCTTTAAAATATATTTTCCCCATAATCTACCTCTATTTTCTTTTGAAATATCTTCTCAATTATAGCACGAAAGCATATTTTCTTCAATTATCATTATAAGAAATATATCTTTCATTTCTTTTGTTTTTCTTTTTGAACTTATAATTTTTGTTTTAAATACATAAGCAATAATTATAAATGTAATAATGTTTGTTTTATTTAGTATTTTAATCGAGTAGAGGCTAAATATTAATTATTTTCGCCCCTCTCACACCACCCTGCGTACGGTTCACGTACAGGGCGGTTCAATTTATATTACAGTATGAATTTTTAAATAGTGGTCTCGTGCACTCACGAGGCCTCTT
>JAIPGD010000054.1 GCA_021736305.1 Candidatus Izemoplasma sp. | reverse complement strand
CTTTAATACTTTATTCGATGAAAATGCTTCATGTCACTTAGCTTTAGGTCGTGCTTACCCAATGAATATTCAAGGTGGCACCGAAATGACTAAAGAAGAACTAGAAAAACGTGGTTATAATGACTCTATGTCACATTCAGACTTTATGTTTGGCTCAAAAGATTTAGATATCGTTGGTACTACTAAAGACGGTAAGAAAGTTCAAATCTTTAAAAACGGTAATTTCGTAATATAATATAATTTATAAAAAAAAGAGTGTTTTAGATTTAATCTAAACACTCTTTTTTGTATACAAAAATTTTAATTGAATTATTCTGTTTCCTTATTAAAAACAACCAAACCAACAGCAATTTCATCTGTTTCTAAAGCATAGTTAATTGAAAAATTATCACTTGTTTGAAAACGTGAATCAATATAACTAGCTTTGATAGTTAAGATGTTGTTTTCTATATTATAGTCTTCGGTTTCTAATCCTGTTCCACTTACTTGTCTAAAATCGCCAGTAAATAACTCGAATTGAAGAGAAACATCTTCTTCGCCGTTAGTATAAACTATAGTAGAACTAATAATATAAGGCACGCTTTTTTCAGACATTGTGATATGAATTTTACTTTTTATGTTTCCATAATATAAATAGAAAACAATTTCACAATCTTGTAAAGAGATAATATAATCTGATTTAATTTCATAATAGTTATTTTTAACTAAAACATTATTATTCAGTAACTCGCCATCTTCATTTATAATTATAACTTCTTCTTCGGTATCTAAATCCATAATGTAAATATTTTGTGTCGAATTAATACTATATTGAAAATCACGATCTCTAACAGATACCAAATTGTGTTCGACTAATTCATTATCTGAAATGTTCGCCGCACCAATTGGATAAATTGCTTGAATATTAATAATTAAAAAACCATCATCAATATTTTTCAAATTTAAATTTGCATCTGTAGTTGTATATATTTCTCCATTAATATAAACTTTATACTCACTTGCATCAGTAATATCTTCCCAAAAAATATAATCATCTATAATATTTAAGTTATAAGTTACATTATTTTCATAAGCTATAGTAGTTGTTAATATTTCAGAAGGCAAAGAATTGAAATAACCTTTTCCTTTAGCAATAACTTTAATATCAAAACTTCCCTCTTTGTCAATCATATAATAACTAGATGTTGTATTAAAACTATCTTCATTTAAATAAATATCATAATCACTAGCCCCTTCAACATCATCCCAAGAAACCATAACACCTTCAACAACAATATTAGTCGGTGTATTTAATCTATCAAGAGACTCTGCTTCTGTTGTTGTATTATCTTTAGAACAACCTAAAAAAGGCAAAAATAATAATACTATTAAAAATATAAATATGTTTTTTTTCATAAAATATCACTCATTTCTATTTTAATGAATAACTGACAACTTAAAAAGCTGCCAGTTTTCATTAATTTAATTATTATAATAAGAATGACTTCCAAATATCATTTCAACAAAATGCTCATAATCAATAAATGGATTCCTATTATTTTGATAAGAATAAATTACATCGTTTCTATTTCTTTCAAAATCATCCACTGGATCTTGATCGTGCCAAGCTAAAAGTACTTCTAGTAGACCCATTTCATAGGTTGTAGGTTCCGTGTCAACCAAATCTAAGTAATCATACATTACAATCATATAAAATAATATTCTTGCGATATCACCTTTTACTTCATCTGGTGGTTCATAAGTAGTTGTTGATCCAATATAATCAAAATACTTATTGCTTCTTGAAGAATTTTCTCCAGGATCAGCTGGTTTTAAATTATGTAAATCAGCTGACATTGTTGAATCATAACCTAGTAATGATTGTGGCCATACATGTTCTCTATTCCATGTAGCCCCAGCATCCCAAGTACCACTAACTGATGATTGTGTATAAACCAAAATAATATTATTAGGATTATTAGGATCTTGATCAGTTTCATCGAGAATATATCTTGCATCATCATAACTAACAAATGTGTAATCATTAATTATTGTTCTTAAAGCTATCAGTAATGTTTCACCACTTAATCCTTCAGCATTATCGTAATATGGATCTAAATCCATTGCTAGGTAGTCAATTTCTTCGACTACACTATAAGTTATGATTAAAGTATTTGTATTTCCTGAAGAATCAGTAGCTGAATAGGTAATATCATAATCACCTAATGTATTTGTATCTATGCTTCCAGTATAAGTGCAAGGTACTGAACCATCAACATCATCATATGCTGTACAGCCAATATCTACACTATCCCCTATAGTATATGAATAATTTTCATTATTCAAAGTAATCTCTGGAGCAGTTTCATCTACAGGGGTTATTGCGGGTTTGAGTAGGTTGTCCACTCAATGTTATCTACTGTAAATGCACCTCTTGTTCCAGGAGAAGTTGTAACTATTTTAATAATCACTTCACCAGTAACATTTATACCTTCTATCGTTATTGTTTGTGCAGTATTACTGTTTACATCTACATTAAATGTTCCAACAGAAATATCATTAACAAAAACTTCACCACTTCTAACATTTGTATTAGTGAAAGCTCTAACTACATCAAATGTAATTGAAGAAATACCGCCTTGAGCAGTAACTTGAATGTATGAACCGTCAGCAGCATTACCAAGCATCCAAGAACCAACATTTTGTCTTCCTAATAATTCCCATGGAAACCCATTAGGATCATCGATCGCAGCTACACTCACAGATGTAGAGTAAGAAGATGTTGAAGATGTTAAAAACGCAAAATCTTGAGTGTATGTTGTTTCAGCAACTGCTTCATCTACCCATTTAGCATAAAGAGTAATATCTGCAGTAATAGTGTCTGTTGCAAAATTAAATTCATTTACGAATGTAGTATCATCTGTAAACCAACCATCAAAAACATAATCGGTTTTCGTTGGATCAGTTGGTTCTGTGGCAAGTTCTCCATCAAGAACTGTTTCAGAAGAAACTGCAGAACCACCATTAGATTCAAATGTTACAGTAAATTCTTCTATCCATTTAGCATATAGAGTAATATTTTCTGTTACTGAATCAGAAAAATTATATAAATTATTAAAAGTTGTATCGTCTGTATACCAACCATCAAATACAAAACCAGTTCTTGTTGGATCGGTTGGTTCTGAAGCGGTGTTACCACCATCAATAGTTTGCATCGTTACTGCAGAACCACCATTAGACTCAAACGTTACATCATAAGTTTGGACCGGCAATACATCAACTGTATATGTTGCATAAATATCATGATCAAAATATGAATAAGCATAAATTGATACTTGTCCTTCTGCAACACCAGTAACTACTCCATCTTGATTAACTGTAGCATAAGTTTCGTTGGAACTAACCCAAATAACAGCTTCTAATCCTCCTTGAGGATAAGATTCAGTTAAAGATATTGTTTCTGCAACATTTACAGAATTATCACCTGATATAGAAAGACTATCGGCTAATTCAGAAGCCATAACTGGCATTGTTGGATAATTAATATCATGTGAACCTAAATAACTAAATGTATCCTTAGGTTCTACAACCCATTCACTTTCATCCCAAGTTGAACTTGGACTAATAACAGATGCATCTCTAACTAATGTATTATCTGCGGTTGAGCCAGTCCCAACAGGCCATGAAGATCCAGGATCTGTTCCAACCACACCAAACATATCAATTATAGTCCCATCATTAGATAATGTAACAGCATCATCGCCATTAAAAGATAAACTTCCAGTTAAATCATTAGCGATTGATTTAATAGTTTCATCCGCTGAAGTATGAGCTATAATATAGACATCTCCAGCAACTAAAGTTCCAGTTAAATCAATTGGAGTTCCAGAACTACTTGAACCATTAAAATATACTTCGACTGTATAAGGAGTCAAATCAACATCTTGTCCAGTGCCATTAAAGATTTCTATAGCTTTATTATAGCTTCCACCTTCAATATATTCTGATATAAACAACTCATCAGTATATCCTTCTTTTTCTACATAAGAATATGTTGTAGTTACAGAATCATCGACTGTATTTGCGGTTTTAACAAACGCTCTATAATAAGGGGCTGTTTCAATTGTACCACTAAAACTCATCATAAATTCTTTTGTATTAGGGTTATATTTATTACTATTATAAACAGTTACATCCGGTGTATCAAAAGTAATGCCACCAGGCATTGCTGATGTTAATATTCCCCATTCAACAACTTCTTCATCTTCAGGCAAATCAAATTGCCCAACAACTGTTACTTGATTATCTTTTAATTCTAACCAAGGAGAAATTGTTATAAAAATATCTGAATCAGCTATAAAACTAACATCATATACAGCTTCTAAATGATGATTACCCACCATTGAGAAAGTATATGTTTCATCTAAACTAGCAATTAGACCATCTTTTAACCAGTAATTAAATGTCCCAGTTCCAGAAGCTGTAACCGTTACAACTTCATTATAATCATATGTACCCGCACCAGTTCCATTATCTACAGTTAAATCCCTAGTTCCAGAAGCATTGCTATAAACTGGATAAACAATAGTGTCTTCAGTAAATGTTTGAGTAGTAACGACGCTCCATCCAGTAACTGCTAATCCAGGTTTAGACTGATTATTGTAATCAGGCACTTCAGCTTCGTTTAACAAATCAGATCCATCTGTATATAATACATCGATTTGATCTTGATTTGTGTCCATAAAGATAACTGCTACACTACCTGCAGGTTTAAAATAAGCCTTTACATCCATTTGGTCAGTTACTCTAATAGATAAATTCGAATCAATTGTTGGTATCACCTTATCTTGAACAACAAAACCTAAGAACTCTTGTACTTCATTTTCGTGAGTACCAACATCAATTGAAACCTTTTGTCCATAAGAAACACCAGTTAATACTTGAGGATCCCCTGGTCCGCTAGGAAAAATAATTTCATAATTAAAATCAAAGGTTACTGGCTCTTCAGCTTTAACTTCAGTAAAGCTTAAAACCATAAAGGCACTAAATAATAAAGCTAAACTCATCAATAGTTTTTTCATTTAAAAGCCTCCAAACGCTTCATCGCCACATGTTGTGCTTGAACCATAGTCACCTGAAACAGCTATGCTGTCTTCAAGTTCAAATTCAATCACATCAATCTGTGGAGATTCATAAATTTCTTTCTGTTTTTTCTTCATAAATATCCTCCTATAATATTAAATGCCAATATTTTCAAAGAGATTTTCTACTTCTGTGATTTGTGATCTACTTGCGCTAAACCTCTTTAATTTTCTACGTGAACTCTTTTTAAAAATTAACTTAAATAATCTTTGAAGCCAAGCTATTGGAAGTAAAAATTTGTATTTATTTAAGTATGGATATAAACCTCTCATTAAGTTATAACTAAGAAAGGTTTTTGAGAATAAAAACTTAATTTTTGTTATTAAAATAAATCTATTCGATTTACTTTGTTTTGCCATTCCGCCAATAAATAAATTATGGTCTTCAGCTATTCCGTGCACACCTGAAGCAAATAAATAACCAATAAAATTTCGCATTACATTTTGCCTTATTTTATCATTTCTTAAGTATCCAAACAATAGGTTATCCTGAAAAACTTCATTAATTATCAAAAGAATATTTTGGGTAAATTCTTTATTCGGGAAATCATTATAAATCATATTATAAATATCTTTACTAAAGTTATTTTGATTATGTTTCAAAAATATATAGATATCTACTATTGTTCTAAAACCAACTCCCGAATGATAAAGGTGCTTTATCATATGATATAGTTGATAAAATAGGTTATATTCAGGTAATAATTGATACTCATTTTTATTAATTTTTTTGACATATTCCCAAGGTTTAAAAAATAAATCCTTAAATTCATCAGAAAACTCTGAATCCAATTTAGGATGAATTTCAATATTAACTTTATCTTTAAAAAAGCAATCATGATTTGTTGAGTTATTCCAGTTTTTATAATTATATTGGCTTAATATTTCATGGATTTCTTTCATCTTCTCTTTTCTAACCAAAATATCAATATCACCCATAGAACGCATATAAGTCTCTGGGTATAATTGCTTTAAATAACTGCCCTTTAAAAAAATATAATCAATATTATTATCATTAAATACCTTTCTCAATTCTTTTAAACTTTGTTGCTGGATTTCATCCTTTCTAATATATTGATAATAATCTTCTTGAAAAAGTTTATAAACCTTTTCATTTTGATTTTTTTTATCTATTGCTTTAAAAACCATACCGGAAATATGGTTTGCTTTAGCAACATAATAATCTTCGCTTGTAAGTTCTTCTTTAAAAGTTGAGTTTTGTAAACTTGCCTTTACAAGGTCAATGTTTCTTTGAACTACTAAATCCACTTTTAACCCCCAAATAGATGGCTCTTAAAATAAGATAAAAATTTTTATATGCTAAAAACCAATAGAGTTTTAGCTTATAGAAGAAATTATTCGTTTTAACAATCTTATCGTTATTTTTAAATTGGTAAACATAACCAATTAAAGCAATTGGTTTAACTATTTCATATTGATTAAGATTGTCACCTCTAAAATAGTATAAACCTTGTTTTATTTTAATTAATCTATGTAAAAAATAGGTATCCTTTTTTTTAAACAAACAGATATCTTTTTTATTATAGTTTGATTTTTTCTTTAAAAAAACCTCAGTTAGACCATCTATAAAAAAAGGCTTCATAGAATTACCTTTAACAACAAAAGCTACTTTTTCATTGTTACTTAATGATTCTTCAATTGTTTTAAAAAATGCTTTATTATCATATACTTTCTTCATCGATTAAACCATTATTTTTGCATTTTAAAATAAAGGCATCTATATCTTTTTTAGCCTTATTTTCGCTAACATCATACTTATCTAAAATCAGTCTTAATAACTCTGCTTTATCTAAATCACTAGCTTGCAAATTTTCAAACAGAAATTTCCCGGTCTTATTTAAAGTAATAATTCCGTTAAAACGGACCGCTTCATCTTTAATTGGAACCACGACAATATCATCCCCGATAGTTTTAACTACATAGTCTTTTTTAATTTTCATTCTTTTCCTCCATAAATTGATACAGTTTTTTAGCACTTTCTATACTGTTTGCGCAATTAAATTGATAGATTTTCAAATCATCAATCATTTTTTTAATTAAGTTCATAATTTCATATGCAGATTCTTCCTGGTTAGGGCGATGTATATTTCTAAAGATTTTTATAATCTTTTCCTGTGAAGACAAGGAAACAATTTCAGTGCTTTTAGCTTGGTTAAGGAAAAATATATAGTTTAATGGTTTAATGACATTAGTATTAATTACATTTTTGCCTGACCAAGGTGTCCCAGAAACAAACCATTTATTATCTTCATTAAAAATTATTGGTTTATCTTCGTTTATAATAAGTGAATCTTTATAAGATTTAAGAAAATAATTAGTTTGAGTTGATTTACCAGTTTGAGATGGCCCAGATAAAAGAAATGTAGAATTATTATAATTTATAGCTGATGCATGAATTGGAAGATAGTTTTCATTTATTGCTATTTCAAAAAATAACATTCCACTTAAAACATATTCAAACTCAGCTAAACGCTTATCCATTTTTTTATTTAAAGTAATATGAATATAATCATAATTATTACTGTGATAGATTAAATGCTTTATCCCACCACTATTATATTCTGTAACAATATAAGTATCTTTTTCAGTTGCCATTTTATAACGGTTTTTATAAATTAGCGTTTTTTTTCTATTAGGAATGGTTATATTTTCTTTTACATCTACTACCATTTTTTTAAATTTATGATTAATATCTTTGATTTCATATTCATTTATTTTATCAGAAAAATAAGCTTCATATTGATAAGTAAAGTCAAGATATATATTTGCTATTTTCAAGTATTTATGCATTTTGTTTTTCCTCAGCAATTGCTTTTAAATAAGCAGAACATTTCAAAACATTACCTTCTAAATACCTTCTAGCAACACAATTCATACAGTTTTGTTCTAACTCGCAGTTTTTACAAGGTGATTTCTTAATTAAGTCATCCCATTGGTTTTTTAATTCTAGAAATGTACCTAATAAATCATCTCCTACTTTTTTTGTAGGTTTAGGCATCATTGCACAACCTTGCATATAACCTTGATGATTAATAAAATATGAGCTTATAAATGCACTACATTTTTTACTATCTGTTTTAGTTACATTAGTTGGAAAATCAGATTTTATTTTACTTTCAAAATCTAATAATTCTTTTGGTGATAAACGCTTAAAAGAATCATTAGTTTGGGAAACATATAAAAAATAACCTAAATGTAAATTCTTAGATTTTACATAAGCAATTATTTTTTCTATGTTTTGGTAAATCTTAGGCAAGGGGATTGTTCTTAATGATAAATTTAAGTTGCTATTAATTAATTTATCTATCGCTTGATTAACTTGTTTAAAAGAGTTTGTCTTAGTAAAATCTTGATATGATAATTCATCATAGCCATATAACGTAATCGCAATCACTTCTGGAGGTCTTTTTTTCAAGGCCTCAAGTATTTTTTCGTTTAATTTTGAACCATTAGTAAATAGTGTTATTTTAACACCTAAATCATAGAGATGATTATATAGTTTAATAAAATCAGGCCGACTAAATATTTCTCCGCCAGTTAAAAGAGCAAATAACATTCCATTTTTATAAGCCATATTAAAAATATCAAACCATTGTTTTGTTGTTAACTGCGAATCAAGATTTTTTGCATAACACATTTCACAGTTAAAATTGCAACTGCTTGTGATTTCAAATTCTGCAGTTATCAAAACATTGGTTTGATAAGCATAGTCTAATAATTTAGTTTTTAAATCACTATAAGTTGGCATAAACTCTCCTGTGAATCATTATACCAAATAATGAGTCTTAATTTATGTGTTTATTAAAATTTTTTTTAAATTTTTTTTAATATTCTCTGTGTTTATACTGTCTACATTTAATTTGTCTCGAAAAAGAACCAAGAAATCAAAACTTAATTTTCATCAATTGATGATATTCTAATATTAATTATACAATTTTAAATTTAAGGTAATCATTCGACTTAGATATCCAATCAATTCTTGATTCCTAAGTTGGAATTGCTTTTGTAGATGTTATTGGAATATACCGCTCTCAACTAACCGCCGTAAAACAAGCAAAAACACTATCAAACAAAGCCAATAAAAAAAGGTGTTCGCTAATCACGTAGTTGACGTGGTTGGGAACACCCTATATAAATATCTTTATTTAAAAATTAATGTTAAGCGGTTCTTTTTGTTGTATTTTCGTTATTTTGTCTACCGTGTCTTTTTGAATGATTACTTGCGTTTTCATTATTGGCATTTCCTGGTGTTACTGAATAATTATAAATTGGATCTCCTGTTTCTGGATCAATTTCTTTTGTTAAATGAATATTTCCTTTTTCAGAAGTATCTGGTGTATCTATTTCATAATTTATATGTATATAACTGATTCCATCACGTTCTCTGATTTGGAATAAATATCTTGAATAAGATTCTCCTTCAGTCATTTCTAATTGAACATGTGTCATGTTTTCTTTTTCAAATACTCTTACTTTTGATTGATTAATAGTGATACCTTCTTCTACTAATTTAAAGAAGAATTTTTCGTGTTCTTTATCACCGTTTGTATCATTTTGATAATTAACTACTACAAAATTATCTTCATCAATGTAAGAACGTAAACGAACTATTTCTTTTCCTTCTACATTAAGAAATTTACCTTCGATATTATAAGTTGTTTCACCATAAATCAATATTCCTTCAATACCTTTAGTTGCTAGATGGTCATCCCCATCTCTAAAAAAGAATTGATCAGTTTCATTGTTTTGTTCTGTGGTTGCTTCTTCAGTAGTTGTTTCTTCTGTGGTTGCTTCTTCAGTAGTT
>JAIPGD010000053.1 GCA_021736305.1 Candidatus Izemoplasma sp. | reverse complement strand
AAACTAAATCAATCTCAGCCTTTTCTTCGTTGAAAACTACTTCAGCATTGGTTTTACCATCATATGCTTTTTTATAAGCATTTAATAAACCCTTACCAAATACATCTAAAATCTCCTCTTTAGATATATTTCTTTCCATCGCTAAGCTATCTAACGCTTTAAAAAATTCTTTACTAATCATTTTTTTCTCCTAAAATCTATCGCTAATCTAATTGAATTAACATCTAGATAATTTAATTTTATTTTTTTATTATTAACTAACAATGTTAAGCTATCACCATCAAAATTAATTAAATCGCCTTCTAAACTTTGATTAAATGTATCAACATGAACTAAGTGATTAATTGCATGTTTAATAGCTGCTTCTGAACGCAATTCTCTTTCAGCGCCCGGTGAAGAAACTTCTAACAAATAAGTTCCTTGTAAAGGGTCTAAATCATCAATGAATGGATTAATTAATTTTGTCACTTCGACAATATCATTAATAGTTACTCCCTCAGGTTTATCAATATAAATTCTTAGGATTTTATCTTTGTTTTCTTTAACTATTTCTAAATCATACAAAGAATAATTTATCGACTTTAAAAAAGTATTGATTTCACTTTTCAATTTTGTTAATTCCATTATATCAACCTTTCCAATAAAAATGAGAGGGGACGACCCTCTCACGCTACCTTATGCTAAAAATAGTATATCATAACACCTTTACAAATTCAAGAATTTTATTTCTAATATCGTTTTTAAATTAAAAGCAATAAAACAAAAAAAATCAAATCTTTTTTTAGAATTAAAAAAAGTTCAAAAAATTATAATACTAGCTTCTAAAGAACATTTATATTAAATTCCATTTACTTAAAACAAAAAAATATTATACAGCATTAACTTTAAAAGTATTTTTAGGTTTTTATTGATTAAATAACAAGATTACATAGTTTTTCTTTCTATGGAATGCAAATATCCTGATTATAAATTAAGTGAATACCTATTTCAATAGATATTTATTTATTTCATTTGAAAGTCAAACTTAATTTATATAAATATGCATTTTTAAATTCTGTTTTCAAAACATTGAATAAGGATTTAACAGAAATGATTTTTTTTGCTAAATATGCGTTAGCTCCAGCAAAGGCAAAACCATTATTTAACTTGCCTTTTTTCGCATTGATTAATGCTAAAATTATACAATATGGAGCTTTTTCCTTTTTGCAAGTTATTATACAATTATAAGGACAAGTAAAAGGATGCCTCAAGCCTTTTTTTACATCCACTAAAAAATCATTATTAATAGCTCTCCCGGGTAACCCAACTGGACTATCGATAAAGACTATATCTTCTTTTTTAGCTTCTATATAAGTTTGTTTAAACTTAATATCAGCATCGCATTCTTTAGTAGTAACAAATCTTGTAGCCATTTGAACTGCATCCGCACCCTTATCTAAAAAATACAGAATATCTTTTCCAGTATATATCCCTCCAGCAACAATAACTGGAATAGACTTTTTAAATTCTATTTCAAAAGGTAAAATAGCTTCTTTAACATCAAGCAATAATTTATCTAAATTATAATCTTTGTTTTCTAATTGATTATTTTTAAATCCTAAATGTCCGCCAGCCAAAAGGCCTTCTAGAACAAAGGCATCAGGAATATATTTATAATTAGAAAACCATTTTTTTATCAATAATCTGGCAGCTCGTCCAGAAGAAATTATAGGAACAAGCTTAGTTTTCGAAGTTTCATTTAGATATTTTGGTAAATCAAGGGGCAACCCTGCTCCCGCAAAAATAATATCAATTTTTTCTTCAATTGCTGCTTTTACAAGTTCAGAGTAATTAGTTAAAGCTACCATAATATTAACGCCAATGATACCTTTACTCATCCTTTTGGCTTTGATAATTTCTTGACGTAATCCATAAATATTATTTTTCTCATAGTCTTGATATTTATTGTAAAACATTCCAATTCCCGCAGCAGATATAACACCGATTCCACCTTCATTAGCAACTGCTGCGGCTAAGCCTGATAATGAAATTCCGACTCCCATTCCGCCCTGAACAATCGGCATTTCAGAAATAATATCACCAATAATTAGTTTTTTATTAAATGATTTTTCCATAATAATACCCTTTCTTATTTTTTTATTTTTCATAAAACTTAAAATTACTATATCACACATAGTAATTTTTAGCAAATAAAATTATAAGTTATCATTTCTCATTATTATATTTATAATCCCCCATATATATAAAAAGTTGACGTCTTAGACATCAACTTAAATATATAACTTTATGTTTTTTTTATAAGAACAACCAAACGTATTGTTACTTTTACCAATATGTTTTTTTTAATATGTTCAAAAAAAATTATTATTTACATTTTAACAAGAATATCACGATATTTAGGATGTTTCTTAAACCAATGAATTGCATAAGGGCATTTAGCGATTACTTCCTTATTCTGTTCTTTAAGATAATGATATGTTTTTAACATTATTTCTGAAGCTCTACCTTCTCCTCGTAATGATTTATCTACATAAACGCGGTCAATAACAACTGTATTATCATCCTTTTTAGGAAAAGTTGTCTCTGCTAAAAGTAATTTTTCTTCATCTTCAGCATATATACGATTTGTTTCATAAATATATTCCATATCTTTACTCCTAGTTTAATTTGTGCATTATAATGCTTCCGGCTATAGAAACATTTAATGATTCCATTGACTTCATTTCGATTTTAAAATCAATATTTGCTAAATCAATCAACTTATCTCTAACTCCTTGACCTTCATTCCCTAAAATTAAACCGATTTTATCTTTCTGGATTTTTAAATCTGAAAGATTATTAGAGCTACTTAAGTTTGTGGCCAAATAATAGTAGTCATTATATTCTTTTATAAAATCAACAATATTTTTCTCAATTAAATGAATTTTAAATAGCGCTCCTTGAGTTGATCTTACCACTTTAGGATTATATACATCTACACATTCATCAAGAACAATAGTATTAAATCCAAAAGCGATAGCCGAACGAATCAATGTCCCCATATTACCGGGATCTTGTATATGATCTAACAATAATATTTTGTTTGATAAATCAAAATTTGCTTTCATAGAACAGATACCAACTATACCTTGGTTATTTTTGACTGAAGATAATTTAGAAATAACTTGTTCACTAACTTGATAATTTTCAATATCAAAATACGGATTATTATTAACAAAAAATATTGTCTTTAATAAACCAGCTTTATAAGCTTCTTCAATTAAATGTTCTCCTTCAATTAAGAACAATTTTTCATTTTGACGATACTTTTTTTGTTTTAATTTAGCAGCATCAATAATTTTTTTATTTGTTACAGAATTAATGTAATTAATAAGTTCACCTCTTAATCTTTATTCTCATAATAACGTTCATTCAAAATAGTTTCATTAAGTATTTCAAAATTATTTTCAGTATCATATTTAATTATCTTACTATAAGAAATAGTATAAATAAAATTATCAATGAATACTGCTTTTTCAATAGTATCAAAATAGTCGTATTCACTAGATAAATGACTTAAATCAGTAACATAATTCATTGTCCCATTATAGTTAACCTCATAAATGTAAATACCTTGATAGTATTTAGAAAATGAGTCAGAATAGCCTGAAATTGGAATAGCTACGTAAACGTAATCTTCATCAGTTGGTTCATACATAACAAATAATTTATGATTATAAATAACATTAGTATAAGTGTAACCATCTCCAACTAATATTGTTTGTAAACTTACAGGTTCATTTTCGCTCACATCATAAAGTGATATCTTAACTCCAGTAAACCTTGTAATACCATCAATTGTTTCAGCATTTCTTCCCACCCCAAGCATTAAATCTTCTGTAATCATATGAAGATAATCACTTACACCTTCTTCATATAATTCGCCGAGAATTTCAGGGTTTTCTGGATCTGATAAATCTAATTTGTATAGAGGATCTGTATTAACAAACGTCACTACATACCCAATGTCCCCTTGAAATCTTACAGCATAAATTCTTTCGTTTGGTTTACCTAAGTTTTCTAAAATAGAAACAACACTTAATTCATCATCAGTAGCATCTAATAAATACAACTGATTAGTTATATTAACTTCAGAATCTGAGTAATCATAATCAGTTGTTGCTACTCTTAAGACGCCTTCATATTCATCAAAAGAGAATTGATTTAGTGTAACGCCATCTATATTTGTTGAAGCTCTAAAAACTAACTCATTATCTACAATTTCAAATCTCATAATATTCGTTTTATACTCAAGACTATTAAAATCAGTTTCATCAATGTATATATATTTATGAGCTGAAACATAAAGATTATTTTCGCTCATATAAACTTCAAATGAACTTCCTAGATAAGCCGATATACTCACTTCTTCTTCTGAATTCACGGAAAAACTAGCTAAAATCAAATAATTAGAAACAACATCATTTTCTGAGAAATAATATATATCAGAATATGGTACATCAATAAAAGCATCAGATGAAATAGTATCTAGATAGCTAGGAATATAATCTTCTTGTTGAACACCTTCAATAGTGTATTTGAAACCATTTTCGTTTAAGATTAAAAATAAATTATCATCTATCATTCTACTATCAACTAAATATGATCTTTCAAACTCTACTTTTCTCTCTAATTCAATATTATTTATATCCGTTTTATCATAAATTAAAACAGAGAAATTATTAATATATCGAAAATAGAAATAATCATCAGTAGGTTCAGTTATTTCAGTAGTTTCATCATTAACCACTGGATAATAAGTGTTTTTCAACAAAACAATTTTATCTTGTAAAATATACATGCCGAAAATATTATCGTTTTCAAAGGTTTCCTGATATACAATAGATAGATCATTTGCATCTACTATTTGAAATTGTTGATTCTTAGCAATATAAATATAATAACCATCTGTAATTATTGAATCTGATTCTTTAACTCCTTCAACTTGAATATTGGTTTCAGAAAAATTCTTCTCAGTTTCAGTACCGACTGCATCTTCCATATCATTTCTAGTATCACCAACCTCAGGTACACCATCATAATAATAGTTATCATAGGTTTCGGTGTTTTCTGAAATATAATCGTTTAATTCTTCATAACTTGAAAAACCTTTAACTTGATCGCTTAAATCAACTTGTTCATCATTTGAACATGAGTATGCAAAAAAACCAATAAATATAATTAAAAATAAACTAAGATATTTTTTCATAATACCACTCCTTAAACTACTTAGTTAATTCTAAAAATAATTCAATATCCTTTTTGAGTAATTCCAATGAACTAATCCAGAAATCTTTCTTAGTAACATCAATGTTTGCTAATTTAGCAACTTCTTCAACCCTCATTTTACCTGTAACAGCTAATAAATTGTCATACACTTCTTTAAAAGCAACTTCATCCTCTAAATATTTTGCATATAAACCTTTAGCAAATAACAAACCATAAGTATAAGGGAAATTATAATAACTTAAACCACCAGAGTAATAATGTGGTTTACATATCCACATATAAGGATGTAAAATCTTTTCATCCAAACCTTCGCCATATGTTTGTTGTTGAGCATCTATCATTAATTGTTTTAACTCTGAAGCATCAAAAACTGTTTCTTCTCTACCTTCAAAAACTGATTTTTCAAAAATAAATCTCGACATGATATCAATGACTACTTGAGTATAATTTTGTATTGAAGATTCTAGTAAAAATATCTTTTCTTCTTTCGATTTAACATCTTTTATAGCTGCATTATTAACAATAGTTTCACAAAATATTGATGCAGTTTCAGCAACTGGCATAGTATAATCACTATTTATATTGGTCTCATTAAAAACGACTTCTCCATGATATGCATGTCCTAGTTCGTGTGATAATGTAATCATATCAGAAAATGAACCAGTAAAATTGGTCATAACTCTGCTTTCTTTAATTGCGTGCATATTAGCACAAAAAGCTCCGCCGACTTTACCTTTTCTCGGGGTATAATCAACCCATTCTTCAACAAATGCTCTTTCTGCTAAATCATGTAATCGAGGTGAAAAAGTTTTAAAATTCTTTAAAATGTAATCATTTGCTTCTTCGATTGTAAAAGTAGTATCATTCTCTCCAATTGGGGCAAATAAATCATAAAAAGGTAACCCAGATTTATGACCTAACAACTTTGCTTTTCTCTGTAAATATTTTCTAAATATTCCATAATAATCCTTTACTGCTGATTGCATCGCATCTAATGTTTCTTTAGACATTCGAGAATTATCTAGTGCTTGTTCTAAAGGCGAATCAAATCCTCTTGCTTTAGAAATAGTATTAACTTCTCCTTTAATCGAATTTAAAGAAAAAGCAATTGAATCTTCAATTTTTTCATAAGCCTTCATTTCAGCATCATAAGCGTTTTTCCTTATTTGTGGATCTTTATCAGTTGCTAAATTTCTTACTTCAGACAGCGTAAGAACTTTTCCTTCATATTCAACATCTAAAGTAGATGTTAATAACGATTGTAATTTACCCCAAGCGATTGAACCTGTTTGTCGTAGTTTAGAAATCATGATTTCCAATTCGGTGTCCAACAAATGAGATGCCTTATCTTGTAATTCTTTCAAATAAAATTTATGTTCTTTTAACAAATCATGGTTGTTAATATCTTCATCTAATTCAGGGTAATTTTTTAACCATTTAATAAATAAAGTATTAATTTTCGTTAGTTTAGTTAATTTGTTTTGTAATAAATTTATCATTTTATTAGCTTCCTGATTAGTACTTTCAACTGCTCTAGTCAGTGAAGCAAAATGAAACAATTTATCAATAAAATCATTTAAAGCTAATTGGTTTTTTAAGTATTTTTCCAATTTTCGAGATTTTTTTTCATAATTATTAAAATCTATAGATTGAGAATTAATTTCTAAAATTAGTTGATCAAAATTTGTTAAATCCTCCTTAAATTTTGCATCATCAAAACCTAAATATAACTTCTTTAAACTCCATTTTTTCATTCTAGTCCTCCATATTTAATATATAATTCAATTTTGTTAACTTATAAATTTTTGTCGGTATAAAACCATAATCTTTTGATTTATAGTTTATTTCTCTTATCAACTTAAAATTAAATTTAAGAATTAATTTTTCAGAGGGTTTGTTGTCAAAAAAATGTCCAACATACACTTCATCGTAACTTAATTCCAAAAAGCAATAATCTAATATTCGTTTTAATGCCTCTGACATAAAACCTTTATTGTGATAATCGGGATTTAAAACATAGCCAATTTCTATAACATTTTCTAAATCGCCAATAATGGTATTATGAATACCAATTGAGCCAATAACTTTTTTATTTATTTTATGATAAATTGCATAAACTTCTTCTTTATCAATAAAACCTTTTAATATCCCTCTGGATTCAGACTTGTTTTTATGAGGTTTCCATCCAGCTTTAGGACCAACATCATCTCTTTTTGCATAATCAAATAAATCGTTAATATCTTGTAATTTAAACTTTCTTAAAACTAATCTATTTGTTTCCAATCTTTTCATTTAGAGCTTCCTTTACAGTAAATCCCTTTTCAATTATATTATATTTCTTTCTTGCATTAATTTCAATATTTAGAGTTTCACTAACTGCTTTATCTAATATCTTTTGATAGTCAATTTGTTCTTCAATACTATTTGCCCTATCAACGCGTGGTTTTATTACCGGATTCTTTGGCACATAAACTGTACAGCAATCAGAAAAAGCTCGATTTGAGATATCTAAAGTATCAATTTTTCTAGCTAAACTAATAATTTCATTTTTATCATAGGTTGCTAGAGGTCTAATAACTAAAGTTTTTACTACATCTTGAACAGTAATTAAACTTTCCAATGTTTGCGAAGCAACTTGGCCAATTGAGTCTCCCGAAATAATTGCTTTATGATTATTAGCTCTAGCAATCTTATCAGCAATTCTATACATCATCCTTCGCATTATAGTAATGATGTATGATTCATCAACTTCCTTTAATATAAGTTCATGCAACTCCTTGAAAGGAACTAAATACAATTTGATTTTTGAACCACTAGCATATTTAGATAATTTTTTAGTTAAATCTATAACTTTTTGAACAGATTCTATTGGTGTTAAAGGCGTCGATTCAAAATGAATACACTCTATTTCTAAACCTGTATTCATTGCTAGATATCCGCTCACTGGCGAATCAATTCCTCCGCTAAGCATTACTAACGATCTGCCACCAATTGATGTAGGGAATCCGCCTAATCCAGGGATTTTATCTAAATATATATAAGTTTGGTCATTTCTTGCTTCTATATAAAGTGTTTTTTCTGGATTATGAACATCTACTATTAATTGATCAGCTTTAGTTAAAATCCGTTTGCTTAATAAAGAAGAAATTTCTAAAGATGTATAATTTATCCTTTTATCAGCGCGTTTTGTTTCAATTTTGAATTTAGTCGGTTTTTTAATTTCTGCATGAATAATTTCTAATGCAGCTTCAGCGATTTTATCTAAATCAAAAGGTGTTGCCTTTACTTTGCTGTAACTTGATAGACCTGATATATAATTTAATCTATCAATGATATCATCAGGATTTTCTTTTTTAGTTTTTACAAACACTAAATCATGTTGAAAATTTATTTCAATATCTAAGCCATAAAGTTTATGGACTATTTGATTATTTATATTTCTCCTAAAAATATGTTGATTTTTGCCTTTTAGTATTAAGTCTCCATATTTAATCATTATATAATCATACATTATTATCTCCTTCACATTTATTTTAACATAATTATTGATAATTATTGAGTAATAAATTATAATATCTATTTGTAGGAGCGTGACTATGGAAAAAATTACAATCAAAGAATATCTTAGTTTATATTTAGACAAGAAATATGAGAGTATAACAAATATGGCAAATTTTGTCGCAATAATAAAAGAAATGGTAGAAGGCTTAAATTGGGTTGGTTTTTACCTTTATGATGGTGAAAAATTATACCTAGGACCATTTCAAGGAAAAGCAGCTGTCCAAACCATACCTTTAGGGGAAGGTGTTTGCGGTATATCTGCTAAAAAGAGAGAAACATTAGTTATTGATGATGTTCATAGTTTTGAACAACATATTGCATGTGATGAATCGTCTAACTCAGAAGTTGTTATTCCACTTATTAAAAATGACATGTTAATTGGTGTTCTAGATATTGATTCACCAAGACATAATCGCTTCGATGAAAACATAGTAAAAGAACTTAAAACAGCGCTAAAGTATTTATTTGACTTTTTATAAACGATAATGTATAATACTTTGTGCGCATGTAATAAAAAGCAGTTGTTTTAGCTTAATTTAGATGTTGATTATTCCATTAAAAAAGGGTTGTTAGTATTGTTAACTGCTTAACAAGAAACCATCAAAATAATCAACCTAAGTTATAATAAAGCTCCTCAATTACAGTGTAAATAATTTAAAAAGGAGGATCATATATGTCAAGATTTACAGGTTCAACATGGAAAAAAAGTCGTCGTTTAGATTACTCGTTATCAGAAACTGGCAAGGAATTAAACAAACGTAATTATCCACCAGGTCAACATGGGCAAAAAAGACGTAGAAAACTATCTGAATACGGAATGCAATTACAGGAAAAACAACGTGTTCGTTTCACTTATGGTGTAAATGAAAAACAATTCCGTAAAACGTTTAATGAAGCGAAAAAAATGCAAGGAAAACAAGGTTCTAACTTCTTATTCTTATTAGAATCAAGATTGGATAATTTAGTTTATAGATCAGGATTCGGAAGAACAAGACAACAAGCAAGACAACTTGTTAACCATGGTCATATCTTATTAGATGGAAAAAAAGCATCAATCCCATCAATTAGAGTAAAACCAGGACAAAAAATTTCTATTAAAGAAAAATCAAAAGACTTAGTTATCATCAAAGATGCTTTAGAAGCATTGGTTGGTCGTCAAGAATACATTGATTTTGATGATGAAAACTTAGTAGCTACTTATACTCGTTTACCAGAACGAAATGAAATTTTACCTGAAATACAAGAAAACTTAATCGTTGAGTTATATAACAAATAAAAAAATCGAGTAGAGGCTAAATATTAATTATTTTCGCCCCTCTCACACCACCCTGCGTACGGTTCACGTACAGGGCGGTTCAATTTATATTACAGTATGAATTTTTAAATAGTGGTCTCGTGCACTCACGAGGCCTCTTTTT
>JAIPGD010000052.1 GCA_021736305.1 Candidatus Izemoplasma sp. | reverse complement strand
AAAATAAAGAAAACTATAAGTTTGCCTTAAATATATTGATCGCTATTATTCCAATTGGTTTGATTGGAGTAATTTGGGGACAATTTGATTATTTGTTTGAGGAACATCTATTAATAATAATTGGTTTAGGTTCTTTATTCACCGGAACTATTTTATATAGTGCTAGATCAAAGACAGATATGTTTACTGAAACAAAACCAACTTATAAAAAATCGCTTTATATTGGGCTTGTTCAAATACTAGCAATTATACCCGGTGTAAGTCGATTGGCGATTACAACTACAGCTGGGATTAATAAAAAATTATCATTTGAAACAGCTTTAAGTTTTTCGCTTCTGTTATTTATTCCTATATCTTTGGGAACTATGCTTTTAGCAGCTGTGCAGGGCATAGTAGATATAAATAGTTTATTAGATTTTGATACAAGTAATATTTATATTTACATTAATTATTTTGTTGCTATGATTGTAAGTTTTATAACAACTTATTATGCATTAAAGCTTATATTTAAGATTACAAGAAGAGGAAAGTTTAAATTTTTTTACATTTATAATTTTATCTTTGGACTAATAGCATTTATTATTGGTCTTATAAGACACTAAATTGATTCGTATTATTGTTTTATAATTTTTAATATTGTATAATATCATTAAACATAAATAAAGGAGTTTGTTATGGGCGAATATTTAGAACAAGATATACAAGAAGAAGAGGGAATATCACTACAATCATTATTTAAGATTGTTTGGGATAATATTGCTTTAATAATTATTATTGGATTTTGGACTGTGGTTTTAGGGATTGTATATACATTTGTCATTGTAACTCCGCAATATACTGCAACTTCAAAATTGATGATTCAAATTGATGTTGATAATCAAAGCGAATCTGAAGCATCATTAATTAATTCGGCTATGTATTTAATTGGGACTTATGAAGCACTGGTTATAACTGATAAAGTGTTAGAAGCAGTGATAGATGATGTTGATGGTTTAGAAGTTGAATCAATTCAGAATTTAAGAAATTCTATCTCAGTATCAACAAGAGACCGAGTTTTATTTATTGATCTAAAAGTAGAAAATCCAGATCCAGAATTGGCTCAGACAATTGTTAACAGTCTAGCAGAGAACTCAATTTCAATAGCTAATGAAACGGATACTTTAAAGAATAGATTAACTTTACATGATGAAGCAAACTTACCGGTTAATCCTTCTTCACCTAATAAGACTCTAAATATTGCTATTAGTGTTATATTAGGCGGCATTATTGCTTTAGGCGTTGTCTTTATTAAAGAAGCCTTAAACAATAAATTTAAATCAGTTGAAGAATTAGAAAAATATTTAGATATAAAGGTTCTTGCTAGTGTTCCTGGAACCATTAAAGAAAGAAAGTGGGTGGAGTAGATGGAGTTTTTTGAATATAAAAATGTTGTTTTAGAAACCCCAAATTCTCTTGAAGCTGAGGCCTACAGAAAATTAGAGTTAAATATTAGAATTCAGGCTATAGATGATGAATTAAAAGTTATCCAAACTACTTCTCCAACTCCTAAAGACGGAAAGACTACAACAGCTATTAATTTAGCAGCGGTATATTCTGAAAGGGGCTTGAAAGTTTTAATTATTGATTTTGATTTAAGAAAACCTAAAATTCATCGTGCGTTTAAAGTGGCCAATGAAATTGGCTTCTATGATTATATTGTTGAAGATAAAAATATAGATGATTTAATTATAAAGCATGAGTCTAAAATAGATTTATTATTATCTGGTAACCGCATTTCTACGCCGAATATTGTTTTGCAAGCTAACAAGACAAAAAATATGTTAGATAGATTAAAAGAACGTTATGATATTATTATTGTTGATTCACCACCTGTTTTATCAGTTACTGATGCATTTATTATTTCAGAAATTGTTGATGGAGTTATTTTTGTAGTTGCTTATAATCAAACAAAAAAAGAAGATGCAAAAAATGCGCTTACTCAGCTTCAAGATACAGAAGTAAATATTTTAGGAACTGTATTTGCAAATGTTGATCCGAAAAAAAATAGATATAGTTATGATTATTATTATCGAAGAGAAGATGAAGACGAAGATTAGTTTTATCGAGGTGATTCATTTTGATAGATATTCACACTCATTTATTGCCATATGTTGATGATGGTGTAAATGACTTTAATGAGGCTTTAGAGATTATTAACGCGTTAAAAAAACAGGGGGTTAATAGTGTTTTTATTACGCCACATTATTATAAACTCAGAAATTTTGTTTCTACTTATGATGAAAACTTAAAAATTTTTAATGAACTAAAAGCTTTAGTTCATGATAAGGGAATAGATATTAAATTATATTTAGGATCCGAGATTTATTACGACCAACATACATTAAAAAATATCAAAGATTCAATAGTTAAAGATTTAATTAACAGATTTTATTTAGTTGAGTTTTCGATTGATGAAAGCCTATATAATATTTCTGAAGCCGTTCATAATCTTGTGGCTAAGGGATATAAACCAGTTATTGCCCACATTGAAAGATATGAAGCTTTAAAAAAAATTGAAGATGTTTATTCCTTGAAAAAAATTGGAGCTTACACTCAAGTGAACGCTTCAACTGTGTTAGGAAGTAGAGGTTTTTTTAAGAAGGTTTCGATAAATAAATTTATTAAAAATGATTTAATAGATTTTGTTGCGACTGATTCTCATAATAATCAAGTAGATAAATTTATTAAAGCATATCAATATATTGAAAAAAAGTTTTCTAAAGAAAAAGCAGAAAAATTATTTAACAATCAAATAATATTTAATAAGTAATTCAATATGAGCTCATATTGAATTATGTTTTCTTAGGAGAGTGATGTTTATATGAGTAAAAAGCGTATTTTAATTGTAGATGACGAATTTAGGATTAGAAAATTATTAGTTGAATTCATAAAAAGAGAAGATTATGAACCATTTGAAGCTAAGGATGGAGAAGAAGCTTTAGATTTGTTGTTTGATTCAAATCATAAATTTGATTTAATAATTTTAGATGTTATGATGCCAAAATATGATGGATGGTATGTATTAGAAAGCATTAGAGAATATATGACAACCCCAGTAGTTATGTTAACTGCACGAAGTGATGAATACGACCAATTAAAGGGTTTTAAACTTGGTGCTGATGATTACGTTACAAAACCATTCTCTCCAAGCGTATTAATGGCAAGAATTAATAAAATCTTAAATAAAGATAAAGAAGAAGCCAAAGAACTTCGGTTTGGTCATATCTATATGAATTTAGCTTCAAGACAAGTCTATATCGATAAACAAAAAATTGATTTGACACCAAAGGAATTTGAGCTATTAAGATATTTTATTAATAATAAAGGTATAGCTTTATCAAGAGATAAAATTTTAAACGCTGTTTGGAATTATGATTACTTTGGTGATCTAAGGACAGTTGATACACATATAAAACAACTCCGTGCTAAGTTAGGAGAATATGCTTACTATATTTCTACGGTTCGATCTGTAGGGTATAGATTGGATGTTGAAAATGAAATCATCACTGAGAAGTAAATTATTTTTATTAACATATGGAATAATTCTATCATTTATTGCAGGTTTAATTATTTTCAATAATAGCATTTTGAAAAATTATTATATCTATCGAAAAAATGAGATATTTGTTGATGCTTTTACTGAGGTAAAACGTTTATCATTAAATGATGAAACATTTGATAATGAATTATTAAGAATTGAGAGTAAATACAATATTTCAATCCAAGTCATTTCTCAAGACGAAGCAATAAATCCTAACATTACCATTGAAGATTTAGAGAATGATGATTCTCTATATGAATTTGCTTATGGTAATCCTTATTTAATTCCACGACAAGAAGTAATTAATTTTATTTATCAATACAACCAAGCAACAGAAAATAGTGAATCTTTTCCAATCGGAAAGCGCACGGATATTGGCGATTCCAGTTATGATGGATTTTTGTTTGATATTGAAACGAATAATTTAGATGAATCTGCAGATTTGATTGGATTGTTTGTAGCAACCGAAACAGAAAATGATGGTTACTTATTTTATTTTAATACTATTACTAGTCAGTCTATCGATGAAAATATATGGATATTTAATTCCTTTACAATTGTGGTGGGTATGTTGTTTATGGTTTTGTCAGCCATTTTAATGTATTTTGTAAGCTACCGATTTACAAATCCTATATTACAAATAAGTAAAGTAGCGGATGAAATAGCAAATTTAAATTTTTCTAATAAAGTGGAGATTCCAAACGAAGATGAAATTGGTCAGTTAGGTAAAAGTATTAACTTGATGAGTGATGAGTTAAAGACTACTATTGATGAATTACAAGTTTCAAATAAGCGATTAGCAGAAGAAATACTTTACAAAAATAAAGTTGACAAAATGAGAAAAGATTTTATTGCTAGTGCGTCTCATGAATTAAAAACACCTTTATCATTAATTATGGGTTATACTGAAGCGTTAAAATTAGAAGATGTTAAAGAAGAAGATCGATTAGCTTATTTAGAAATAATTATTGATGAGACAAATAAAATGAATAAACTTGTACGAGAAATGCTGAATATATCTCAAATTGAAAGAGGGATAATAACAATTAATAAAACTGAATTTTCAGTTAAAACACTAGTTGATAAAACAGTAAAACTATTCTCTTTAATTTTTAAGGAACATAATATAAATCTAAACATTGATGTAGAGGATATGAAGATAGTATCTGATTTTGAACAACTGCAAACAGTATTAATTAATTTCTTGAATAACTCAATTAATCATATTAAGGAGCCAAAGCGTCTAACGATAAAGTCTGAAATTGTGTCAAATTCTAAAATAAGACTTTTCATTAATAACACTGGCGAGAAGATTGCTGAAGAAGATATGGAAAATCTTTGGGAAAGTTTTTATAAAGTCGATAAGGCTCGTACAAGATCTTATGGTGGACATGGTCTAGGTCTGGCAATTTGTAAATCTATTTTTGATGCCTTAGATTACAAATATGGAGCAAAAAACACTGATGAAGGCGTAAGTTTTTATTTTGATATCGATTTAGCTAAACCAATTGAAGAAGCATAATTCTTGTGGTAGAATTGATTTGGTTTGTAATGGAGGATTTTTATGAAAAAAATATTTAAACTCACTAAAAATTATTTTAAAAACAAATCAAAAATTAATTTTATGATTATTGATGTTTTTGGTATTGCGATTACTTATACAATTGCAATTATTGTTTTGAGGATTTATATTAATACTGATTTTGACTATAAAATGGCATTTATTCTTTTGCCTTTTGTAATTGTTTTCAAAATACTTTACTACTATTTAGTTAAAGTTTACCATTTAGTTTTAGTCAATGTAGGTTTAGATGAAGTAGTAAAGATATCCATACATATTGTATTTGCTAATATTATTATTATAATTATTACTCTAGCAATTCCAAATTTTGAGTTTATACCTGAAATGTTTTTTATATTTACAACATTATTTGAAGTCTTTTTAGCAGTTACTCCTAGAATCATTAGACGATTGATTAAACTATTAATGCCACACCATTACTATTTACAAGGAAAGAGAACGCTTATTATTGGTGCAGGACCAGGTGGGAAAATTGTCTTAAATGAAATTAGAAATAATCCTCAATTTACAAACAATATTATTTGTTTTGTTGATGATGATGATAGTAAAATCGGAAATTTATTATCAGGATTTGAGATAGTTGGTCCAATCCAAAAAACTCCTAAATTTATTGATGAACTAGCTATTCAAGAGGTTATTATTGCCATTAGCAATATTGATCAGGAAAGGTTTCAAGAGATTGTTAATATGGTTTCATCTAGATCAGTTACTATTAAAAGAATTCCTCAACTTTCTGAGTATAATGAGGATCAATCTAAAAAACTCTTAGATGTAAATGTAGAAGATCTTTTATCAAGGAAACCTGTAAAATTAGATACTTCCGGAATAAATGATTTTATTGAAGGTAAGACAATTTTAGTTACTGGAGCAGGTGGATCGATTGGTTCTGAACTTGTAAGGCAAATAACCAACTATAACCCTAAAAAAGTTATTTTATTCGATATTTATGAAAATGGTGTTTATGATTTACAGAGCGAATTGAATATTAATTTTTCTGGAAATAAGCAGAAAACAAAAACGGAATTGTTAATTGGTTCAGTTTATAATTATAAGCGTTTAGATTTTGTTTTTAAAACTTATAAACCAGATTTTGTTTTTCACGCGGCTGCTTATAAACATGTTCCTTTAATGGAGTCGTCAGCAGTAGAAGCCGTAAGAACGAATATTTTGGGAACATACAACGTTTGTAAATTAAGTGATATATATGAAGTTCAAAAATTTGTTTTAGTTTCATCTGATAAAGCTGTGAGACCTACAAATGTAATGGGCGCTACAAAACGTTTCGCAGAAATGATTATTCAATCATTTGCGAATAAAAGTAAAACGTCTTATTCTGCAGTTAGATTTGGAAATGTGTTGGGCTCAAATGGGTCGGTTGTTCCTTTGTTTAAAAGACAAATTGAAAATGGTGGGCCAATAACAATTACTGATAAAAAGATAATTCGCTATTTTATGACAATTCCAGAGGCTTCTGGATTGATTTTACAATCTGCAGTTTATGCTGAAGGTGGAGAAATATTTATTTTGGATATGGGAGAACCAGTTAAAATATTAGACCTTGCAGAAAAAATGATTATGTTATCAGGTTTAAAACCTTATGAAGATATTGATATTAAGGTTATTGGCTTAAGACCTGGAGAGAAACTTTTTGAAGAATTATTGGTCGATGTTAATAACGGTAGTATTAAAACCGATAATGAAAAAATATTTATTGAAAAGCTTGCCTGTACAGAAAATATTATTGATGAAATTGAAGATATCTTAAATAAATTTGAAAAATTAGAAAATCTAGAAGTTAAAAGATTAATAAAAAAATATGTAGATGCTTATAATTTAGAATAAATATCTTATAAAAAAAATTATCAAAGTAGACTTGTTACTAAAACAGTCTACTTTTTTAAATGAATTAATCTATGTGATTTTAATGAGATTTTTGTTATAATATGATTAGGAGATTATTATGAAACTTATTGAAAATCAAAAGCTTAAGTTAAACATACGAAAACAAGGTATTAATGGTGAGGGAATAGGTTATTTTAATAGAATAGCCGTTTTTGTGCCAGGAGCAATTAGAAAAGAAGTTGTAAATATCGAGATAGTTAAGGCTTATGATAACTATGCTGTTGGTGAAATTATTGATATTGAAAGAGAATCTACTAAAAGAATATTACCTCCTTGTAAGTTTTATGATGATTGTGGAAACTGTGATATGCAACATATAGAATATAATGAGCAGTTAAAAATTAAACAGTTATTGTTAGTGCAAGCTTTTAAACGTTATACAGAATTAGATATGGTAAAATCTAAAGTGAAGAAAACCATATCTTTAGATAAACCATTTAATTATGGTAACTACGCTGAAATGGTACTTAGAAACACAAATTTCGGGTTAAACATTGGTTATTTTAAACCTAACACAAATCATTTTGCTTATATAGATAATTGTATGATTAAAGAAGAAGAAATAAATAATATTAGCCAACTAGCGTTAAAATTATTTAGAAAATATAAATTAAAAGCTTATGATATGCGTAATAAGGAAGGTATATTGTATAATTTAGTTATTCGCTATTTTTCTGATAGTGATGAAGCTGGATTAGTTATAGTTGTGAAAGAGAATAATCCTAAATTAAAAATGATTGCTAAAGAATTGGTTGATACTTTTACATCAATTAAATCCGTTGGATATACTATATTTAATCCGAATAGCAAATTGATTATTTATAATCCGGTTGAAATACTAGCTGGTGTTAATTGTATTAGTACGAACTATAGGGAGTTTACATTGGCTTTACCAATAGATGCATATTTTCCAATGAATAAGCATGTATTAGAGAAAATAGATGATTATATTTTGAAAAATATTACAATTGATAAATATGATAATATATTAAATCTTTATTCTATGTCGGGAATAACATCATTAAATTATGCTAAGTATGCGAAAAAAGTTTTTGCTATAGATTATTCTAAAGTATCAACGGAAGCAGCTAAATTAAATATAGAAGAAAATAATATTAGTAATATAGAAGTAATACAAGATCATGTTGAAGGAGCTTTGCCGAAACTATTTAAATCAAGAAGCAAGTTTGACTTTGTGATTTTTAACCCACCTCGACAAGGTTTATCTAAGGTTATGGTTGATTTATTAAATAAGTTTGTACCAAAAACATTAGTTTATATTTCCAAGAACCCATCAACTTTAGCCAAAGATATTAATGATTTATTTGATAATTATAATGTTAGAGAAATTGCGCCTGTGGATATGCATCCACAAACCGCTTCAATTCACAGCGTTACAATTTTAGATAAAAAATAAGGAGGAATAAAACATGTTAACAGATTTAGAAATTGCTCAAAAAGCTGAGATGCAGGAAATTACTGAAATTGCTAAACAAATTGATTTGTCGCCTAAGGATTTAGAGTTATACGGGAATTATAAGGCTAAGATAAGTTTTAATGCGATTAATCGCTATAAGAAAAATAAACGAGGGAAAATTATTTTAGTGACAGCGATAAATCCAACTAAAGCTGGTGAAGGAAAATCAACCACAACTATAGGTTTAGGAGATTCATTAAGTAAACTTGGTTATAAAACAATGATTGCCTTAAGAGAACCATCATTAGGACCTGTAATGGGTTTGAAAGGTGGCGCAGCCGGCGGAGGATATTCTCAAGTAGTTCCTATGGAAGACATTAATTTACATTTTACTGGCGATATTCATGCGATTACATCAGCAAATAATCTAATTAGTTCAGTAATCGATAATCATTTATATCAAGGCAATAAACTTGATATCGATCCTGAAAAAGTAGTTTGGCGTAGAACGATGGATATGAATGATCGTGCCTTAAGAAAAATTAAAGTAGGGTTGTCTCTAAAACGCGAGGTTCCTAGATACGATGGCTTTGATATTTCTGTTGCCTCAGAGGTTATGGCTGTTTTATGTTTAGCGACTGATTTAGAAGATTTAAAAGCTAGATTATCAAAAATGGTAGTTGCTTATAATAAAAATTCAAAACCTGTAACAGTAAAAGACTTAAAGGTTCAAGGTGCTTTAACAATGTTATTAAAAGATGCAATCAAACCAAATCTTGTACAAACATTAGAAAAAACACCCGCATTGATACATGGCGGACCATTTGCTAATATAGCTCATGGTGCTAATTCAGTTATTGCAACAGACTTTGCTTCACGCGTAAGTGAATACGTTGTTACTGAAGCTGGTTTTGGGGCTGACTTAGGAATGGAAAAATTCATGGATATAAAAATGCGTACGATGGATACTATGCCTAGAGCAGTTGTTATTGTTGCTAGCATTAGAGCTTTGAAACTTCATGGAGATATTAATAAAAATGATTTAGATGATGAAAATGTTGAAGCTTTAGAAAAGGGAATTGTTAACTTAGAAAAACATATAGAAAGTATTAAAGAATTTAACCGACCATATGTAATTGCCCTAAATCGTTTCGCAGGAGATACAGATAATGAGTTAAACTTTGTCTTAAATTGGGCAAAAGAAAATAATAATCCTATTTCTTTATCTGAAGTATTTACTAAAGGTAGCGAAGGCGGATTAGACTTAGCTAAAAAAATAGTTGATTTAACTGAAAATCTATCAGAGACAAAAAATACACCTATCTATTCTTTAGATATGTCTATTAAAGAAAAAATAGAAACAATTGCTTTAAAAATTTATGGAGCGAAAGCGGTCGAGTTTACAGATAAAGCAGAGGAACAAATAAGAGAGTTCAATAAAAATGGATGGGATAAGTTATCTATCTGTATGGCTAAAACACCACTATCTTTATCAGATAACGCTAAGTTAAAAGGTAGACCAAGAGATTTCACGATTACAGTGAGGGAATTAAAACCTTCTATAGGCGCAGGATTTATTGTTGCTTTAACTGGTAAAGTAATGACAATGCCTGGGTTACCTAAACATGGTGCTTATGAAAATATGGATGTTATAGATGAAAAAATTATAGGTTTGTTTTGAGAGGTAAATTATGAAAAATCTAATTGATTCATTAAAAGGTAAAGGAGTAAAGGTTTTAAAAAAGGCTAATAAAGTAATTAAAGATGCTAAAGAAAATATCAACGATACTATGCTTATGGATAAACTAAAACGCAGATTTAATTTAGAGAATCCACATAAATTCATCGTGACTGAAGAAATAGCAAAAACAAATTTAGTAAAAGAGTTATCTGCTCAACACGCAAAGCGTTATGATGAAGATAATATTTTTGTCTTTTTTGGGAACAAAGAGGCCAATGAAATAAAAAATGGTTTTATAGTTAAAGATTTAAAAACACTACAAGATTTTATTGTTAAAGATATTGTTGAAGTTGAGGTCCCTGTTGAATTAGACGGTAAAAGTTATGAAGTAATTGGGACAGCTGTTTATACCGAGGAAGTATAATGGATAAAGAAACTTTTGTAGATATCTATAAAAAATATATCAAAAGAGCTGGGGCAGATGATTTATTGAATTATCTTTTGTCTAGCAAGAGTGATTTTTTTGAGGCTCCTTGCTCTACTCGTTTTCATCTATCTGAACCTAGTGGATTAGTTAAACATTCGATTAATGTTTATC
>JAIPGD010000051.1 GCA_021736305.1 Candidatus Izemoplasma sp. | reverse complement strand
CCAAAAGAAATTGCACAAACAGTATCACAAATATCCATTACAAGCCCCATATCATGTTCAACTAAAAACACAGTAACATTATATTGTTTTTTAATTTTATGAATAATATCTGCAAGTTCTTTGGTTTCACTCTCGTTTAAACCAGCTGCAGGCTCATCTAGAATAATTAAGTTTGGATTTGACATTAATGTTCTTGCTAATTCAACCTTCTTTAAAATACCATAAGGTAATCCAATTGGAAAAGCATATGTATATTGAGTTAATCCTAAATCACTTAATATTTTCAAAGCCTTTTTAGTAAATATTTCTTCTTCACGTTTAGTCAATCTTGAATTTATTACATGCCCAAAGAAATTACTTCTGTAAGTTGAATGAGCTGCGACTAATAAGTTATCAATAATATTTAATTCCCAAACCAATTCAACATTTTGAAATGTTCTGACAATTCCTTGTTTAATAATATTATGAACTTTAATATTATTTAGGTGAACTGTTTTTCCATTTAAATTATTAAAATACATATCTCCTGATGTAGGTTTATAAAATCTTGTTATACAATTAAATACAGTGGTTTTTCCAGCACCATTAGGTCCTATCAAACCAAATATTTCACCCTTTTTTACATCAAAAGACAATTTATCAACAGCTTTTAATCCGCCAAAATGCATTGATAAGTCTCTTAAAGATAGCACAATGTCTTTATTCAAAACAGTTGTATCAGCCTTAGTTTTTATTTCTTCTTCCAAAGCGTTCAATTTTTGATTATAATCCTTAATTTTGGTTTTATGGTTTTCTATTTGTGAATTAGTTATAGTTGTTAGTTTGTGAATTTTTTTATCACGTTTTGTTTTTAATATATTAATTTTTTCATCACGTTTTGTTATTAATTCTTGACGTTTAATATCGTAATCTTTCTTTGCTGCTTCTGTAATATCTTTATTAATGTATTTATCTTTAATTTCTTTAATTTTATTTATTTTATATTGTTCTAAATCTTTTAATTGTTTTTTTAACTTTTGTGTTTTCTCATCAGATTTAGAACGTTTAATTTTTTGTTTTATTATCCTTTTCTTCCAGTATATTTTTTCTTCTAAATTTCTTGTTTTTTCAGTGATTATTTCTTTTACATATTCTGATTCAATTCCAGCTGAAATTTCATATTTCGCTAATTTATGATTTGTTATTAATTTTACTCGTTCTATTTTTCTCTCAGTCTTATTATTTAATTCATCAATTTTTATATCTAGTAATTGCTTTCTAAATTCTAATTTAGATTCATGATATTTTAATAAAGCATCATAAATCGTAGTTAAAAAATTATTCAGTATCTGTACCATAACGATAGACCCTCCATTTATTATAATACTTAGTGAACAATTTTTTTAACTTGAGATAAGTTGTATTTACAAGCCTAATTAATCCACCTCTATAGAACATAATAACTAAAATAATTAACAAACCATTAAACATTATTGTTATATCAGGATGTTCAACAAAAAAGCCGCCAAAATTATCCCTGTTTTGTAAAACAACCAAATCCAAACCAAAAACTAAAAATGAACCAAGAATAATTCCATATATAGATCTAGAACCACCAACAATAACTGCCGCTAAAATTAATAGTGAAAAACTTAATGTCCAATCTGTTGGCGTTACAATCCTAAAATAAGAGCCATATAATATCCCAGCAAACATAGCATAAATCGTTGAAATAATAAATGCTAACAAGCGAAATTTAAAAATACTAATACCCATTGCTTGAGCTGCAGAACTTGAATTTCTCATAGTTAATAAGGCTCTTCCTGTTGGGCTTTTCATTATATTAAAGGTCACAACCATTATAAAGAACAATAACACAGCAATGATTATAAAAATAGTATTATGATTAAATTGAATAAATTGATTAAAGATGACTAATTTATTATCAACTAAAATACCGTCATTACCATTTGTTACAGATGTCCAATTCTTAAATACTTCATTAATTATTTGAGCAATAGCTAAAGTTATAATAGCTAAATACATTCCTTCAATTCTTAAAGAAATAAAACCAATGATCGTTCCAAGTATAACAGCAAAAATAATCGTTATTATTATAATCAAGAAAACTGAATATCCTTGTTGAGTTGTAAAATAGCCTAAGATATAAGCTCCTGAACCAACAAATCCAGCAGTTCCTAGTGAAGCTAGACCACCATAACCTAAAAGTATTGAAAAGCCAAGTCCAACAATAATATAAATCATTGTTTTTCCAAAGCCTCTTAATGCTGAAATCGGAATATCTACTCCAGCAATTCTTAATAATTGAATAAAAAGCATCAATGCTGCAATAACTAAGAATCCAAAATAAGGATGTTTTATAATTGACATAACTTTATTTTTAAAGGCATTTTTCAGATGTTTTTCATATGTCATAATTACACCTTCTTCTCAATTTTTTTGCCAAATAAACCTTCAGGCTTAACTAAAACGACTGCCAGGATAATAGCATATAAAACTGCTATATTCCAACTTCCAACAACCGAAACCAAGAGTCCTCTTAAAGGTGGTATAATTATGCCAGCAATAAGTGGGCCAGCAAATGAAGTAAAGCTTCCCATAACTGCAGCAATAAATCCGTTAACTTGAGTTGAAACCATTAAGGCAGGTCCTATATCTGAAGGAGCCATAATAACAGCTGCTACACCTCCTAAAAATCCAGCAATACCCCAACTTAAAGCAGTAATTAATTTTGTGTTAACACCCATCATTGAAGCTACCCTTTCATTAGAAGCGGTTGCTCTAACACCTAATCCCCATTTAGTAAATCTCAACAACGAGAACAAAATGCCTAATAAACCAACTGTAATTAATAAAGCATATAATGAATGTTTTGTTATAAATAAATCTCTTGAAATAAAGCCAATATTTTTTAAAAAAGCTAATTCAATTTTTTCTGAAGCTGGAACAATTTTAGCAATACTTAAAGGATTTGTTCCAAATAAAATTGGCATTCCACCACTTAAAATGATAACTAATCCCATTGTAATCATTTGCTTTCCTACAGGTGTTTTATCACGCGAATATCTAATTATTACTGCATCAATAAAGACACCGAGTAAAAATGCAACTAAAGCTCCAGCTAACATCGCTAAAAGTATTGTTGTAGTTTGACTCCAACGGTCTTCACCAATAAACAAAATAGTTTTAGCAGCAAAATATGCGCCAAATGTAGCCATCATACTTTGAGCAAAGTTTGTAGTTCTTGAAGTTTTATAAATCAAAACAATCGCTGTTGTTGCTAATGTTAATATAGCAATATTAGGTATTTGATTTATAACTTGAAAAACCATATAATCAAACGCTGATTCGCCATACTTGACTTTCGCAGCTTGATAAATAATTATAAATACATAAAATAAAGCAATAACAACCATAATATTAATAGCGATTGATTTAACTCGCGTTTTATTACTAAAATATTTTAGAAAAAATATTTTAAAAAACGAATATACAACAAATAATATTAGCGTTACTATTACTAATTCTAACCAAAATGCGCCCATTATTGTTTACCCCATTTTATAATGTTAGCTGCCCAAACATAACCAATCCCAGCAGCTATCATACAAACTACGCTACCATCTTTAACTTTTTTAACCTCTAAAGCTCTATGCAATGATAATATTTGATCTACTTGTCCTAAATGTCCGTAATCCTCTAAATATATTGTTTGATCTTCATTCAATCCTAATTCTTTTAACATAAATTCATGCCCTGAGCGTTTAATATGTAAAATAGCTAAATAATCAATATCTTCTCTTTTAAAATCTGATTTCTCTAAAGCTTTATCAATACACTCAAACCAGTTTGGCATTGACACTTCATTAAGTCTTGTTTTCATTTTTATCGGATCCATTAAACGAAGAGATTTTTTAGCTTCTTCTAAATTATCATGCGTGATTGGATTAGCAATACCACCAATTTCAACACCAGCAGTTCTAGATAAAGAACCATCAGCAATCACATGAGACCCTAACAATAAATTCTTATTATAGTTTTTCTTTAAAATAATTGCTCCGCCACCAGCACCTAAGTTATACATCATCGACATATTCTTGTCGCTAAAATCGACAAAATCACCATTTCTATAACCGCCAACAACCATAACTACATTTATATCAGGGTCAGCAATTAACATGTCCTTTGCCATTTTCATCGCAGAAACAGTTGTACAACAACGATTAGCTACATCAATTCCCCAGGCATTTTTAGCGCAAATTTGATCTTGAATATAAAGCGCTGAAGTTGTTAGTGGATATTCTTTCCACTCTTCACCTACTCCGATAATAACATCTATATCCATCGGATCTAATCCGGAATTTTTTAGAGCATCCTTTGCGGCTTTAACACCCATTTCTTGTGTTCCATCATTTTTACCAGGCACAGTTTTTTTCTTAATTCCTAATTTTTCAACAACTGCTGATTCTGCCCAAACACCTTTTGTTTTTTCAGCAATTTCTTTAGCAGTCATATATTTATCAGGAACATAGATTCCGGTTCCAACAATACCTACATTAGGTTTATCCATATTATCCCATCTTTCTATTGTTTTATTATAATCTCATTCCACCATCTGCTTGAATAGTTTGTCCAGTGATAAATGAAGCATCTTCACTTGCTAAAAATAAAGCAACTTTAGCTATTTCCTCTGGTTGACCTAATCGTTTTAACATTGTCATACTCGCAAACTTATCTAACAAGTCTTGAGGAACTGTTTTTAATATATCAGTCATAACATATCCTGGCGCAATCGCATTAACTCTTACAGGAACGCCTTTTCTTGCAAATTCCTTTGCCCAAGTTTTTGTTAAACCAATTATTCCTGCTTTAGTAGCTGAATAATTTGCCTGACCAATATTTCCGAACACACCTACAACTGAAGAAATATTTATAATTGATCCGCCACCAACTTTTTCCATTTGAGGACCAACATATCTAACTAAGTTAAATACGCCTTTTAAATTAACATCAATTACTTGATTCCACTGACTATCGGTCATTTTTCTAGTCATAGAATCTCTTGTAATTCCAGCGTTATTAACCAAAATATCAATCTTACCATATTTTTCAATTATATCATCATAGAATTTTTTACAACCATCAACATCAGTAACATTTAATTTATATAATTCTACATTTTTTTCTTCATATTTTAAATCACCCATATCAACAGCAATAACTTTCGCTCCTTCTTTAGCAAAAGCTTTTGCAATTTCTTCGCCAATACCTTGAGCTCCGCCTGTTACAACAGCAATCTTATCTTTTAATTTCATTCTTTAATCTCCTCTACTTTCTTTTAATTAAGATAGCAGTACCCATACCGCCACCAATACATAAACTAGCTAAACCAAGTTTAACATCTCGTTTAATCATTTCGTGTAGTAAAGTTACAGTAATTCTATTACCTGAAGCACCTACAGGATGTCCTAAAGCAATAGCACCACCATTAACATTAGTTATTTTCAAAATTTCTTCTTTTGAAATGTTATGTTCTTCTACTAATTCTTTAATAACACCTAAAGATTGAGCTGCAAACGCTTCATTTAATTCAATTAATTCAACATCTTTAAGCTTCATTTTTGCTCTTTCTAACAATTGCCTAATTGCTGGAACAGGTCCTAACCCCATATAATTTGGATCAACGCCACCTTGCCCAACATCAATAATTTCAGCAATAACATCTAAATCATACTTTTTAACAGCTTCTTCACTTGCTATTATGGTAAAAGAAGCACCATCATTAATGCCAGATGAACTACCTGCAGTTACAGTTCCATCTTTTTTAAATGCAGTCCTTAATTTGCTAAGAATTTCTGGAGTTGTTGTTCTATTTGGATACTCATCAGTGTCAAAAATAACTTCGCCTTTTCTAGTCTGAACTTTTATCGGCACTATTTCATCTTTAAACTTACCTGCATCTATTGCAGCAATAGCTTTTTGTTGTGACTCGTAAGAGAATGCATCTTGTTCTTCTCTAGTTATATTGTATTTTTCAGCAATATTTTCTGCGGTAATTCCCATATGATTTTCGCTAAAAGCATCAACTAAAGCATCTTTTAACATGTGGTCGACAACTTGCATATCTCCCATTTTCTTTCCTGATCTTACTTTCGCAGGAATCATAAAAGGAGCTTGACTCATAGATTCAACTCCACCAGCAACTACAACATCAGTAAAACCTGCTTGAATACCATTATAAGCGCTTATGATTGCTTTCATTCCACTTCCACATAGCATGTTTATTGAATACGCTGGAACAGAATCTGGTATCCCAGATCCAATAGATATTTGTCTCGCAATTCCTTGACCTAAATTAGCTGATAATATATTTCCAATAATAACTTCAGAAATCTTATCAACTGGAATTTTAGTTTCAGCTAATAATGGCTTTAAAACTTGTGAACCTAAATCTTTTGGATGAACATCTTTAAGTCCCCCTAAAAATACACCAATAGGACTTCTTTTAGCACCTACAATATAAACTTTATTTTTCATAAAACAACCTCCAATAAATTTAATAACTTAAATATGAACAATAATTCATATTCTATTTAATTATAATCAAAAAACGGTAAAAATGTCAAGCGCTTTCACTAATTTTTTGGTTTCAAAAAATATATTCTACTATAATCAAGTTAAAACAAACAAAACAGATTAAAATTTATTGTTATGACTTGTAATTTATATAAATTTAATTTACAATGAAATCGGTGATAATATGAAAAAAAACTTTAGACGTGCAAAAACAAAAGTCGGAGAAAAATCTTTTAATAAAATAATTAAGGCTGGTAAAATTCTTTTTGCTGAGTCTGGATACCACTCAACTTCTATCAATGATATCATCGCGAAAGCTAAGGTAGCTGTGGGAACTTATTATATATACTTCAATTCCAAACTTGCCCTTTACCATTATTTACTTGATGAATATCAAGATAAAATAAGAGAATCCGCTAGAGAAGCTACCAAAGGGTTAACATCTCGAAAAGATATTGAAAGAGCCGGTTTAAAAGCTTTTATAATGTATGTAATCAAAGAACCTTTAGCTTACAAACTTATTTGGGAATCATTGTTCGTTAACGAAAAGATATTTAAAGATTACTATCAATCTTTCTCTGAATCTTATGTTGAAAATTTACAGAAACATTTAGACAAAGGTGAATTAAGAGATGACATTGACTTAGAGACAGTTAGTTTTATTTTAATGGGTATTGCTAATTTTGTCGGATTACAGATATTATTTAAAGACAATCCGCAAGAAACTGATGTTGATTTCGTTGTTAACGAAACAATGAAATTATTAAATAGAGGATTATTCAACTAAAATTAGATATAAAAATGAGAACGAATTTATCGTTCTCATTTTATTATTTTTTTAGATTATTTCTTTAATATTTTTTTAAACGAATTTAATCCCCATGGAGATTTTTCAGCCATTTTTCTTGCCTCTTTCTCATCAACTGGTTTAGCAAAATAAAAACCTTGCATAAATCTTAGATCCCATTCAGCAACTTTTTTTAACATCTCTTCTGTTTCTACACCTTCAATAATAACAATCTTTTTATTTTCTAAAGCTGTCTTAATTAATAATTTTATTTGCTTAACCGCAGGATCATCATCCATAATCATTAATAAATTAGTTCTAGGAATTTTAATGATATTTGCTTCAACATCTTTCATTTCTTTTATCAATTGAAAGTTATCTCCGCTTTCATCAATTGAAACTCTAAACCCGTATTTTCTAAAATCAGTTATATTTTTTTTGCCGATTTCATTTTCAATAACCGTGTAATAATCCAATATCTCAAATGCAAAATTATCAGCTTGAACATCATATTTTTGGGTAACCTCGTAAAATTGTTCAGCAAGATTTTCAATGTATAATTGTTTTGGACTTAAATTAACTGATAAAAACAAATCTCTAATTTTAAAATCCAATGACCAATCACGATATTTTGAAACAATCTTTTCAAATCCCCACATACCAAACCAAGTAATATCTCCAGTTAGATCCATTACATTTAAAAACTTGCCTGGTGCTAACACACCCATTTCCGGATGATTCCACCTCAATAATGATTCCATTCCAATAATACTACCTGTTTTAATATCTACTATTGGTTGATAATATAAGATAAATTCATCATTTCCAATTGAATTTTTAATATCTTGATAATAATCAATATTATATCTTTCTTTTTCAATTTGTTCTTCCGAATATAAGTGATAACGATTTTTACCTTGTTTCTTAGCTAAATATACAGCTAATTTTGACTCAGCTAATAAACCGTCAGCGTCTATTGCATCATATGGAAATACACATACACCAATAGATGCTGTCATGTTAATATCGTCAATTTTGAGTGGTTCTTTACTAATAATACTTAATAAATCTTCAGCGACTTCTTGAATTTTATCATTATTTACTTCACCACGATAATAATAAACAAATTTATCACTCTCAAGGTGGCTAGTTAAACTATTACCCTCTGAATATTTAATGAGACGTTTTTCAATTTCTTTAACAATTTTACTAATATCTTTTTCTTTATATTTGTCAGCTATATAGGTAAAATTATCTAAATCAATATAAAAGAATACCCTTAAAGCCCCTTCTTCTGAGTTTTCAATATCACTATCAATTTTAGTTAAGATTGTATTTTCCAAAACAACTTTTTTTCTTTTACTGTTTTTATCATCATTAATTTCGCCAAAACCAACTGCGTGTTTTTCCTTTTGATTTGATTTGATTGTATTCATAACATTCCGATATAAAAAAAACAAAATAATAGCGCAAATAATGATAATTAAAAAAGCCACTACTATTTCATAGGGTTTGGTTTGACTAACTGTATCCAAAGTAAATATAAAATTCATATTACACCTCTAGTCGTTTTTTTTCATTATATCATTTAAACGAGTTTTTGGCGATAACTTATAGAATTTATCTATATATTCATTAGCATCTTGTAAATTAAGTGGTGGCGAGAAAATATATCCTTGTATTATATCCGCAGATATATGACGCAAATATTCTAATTGTTTTCTTGATTCTACCCCTTCTGCGATTACTTTCATATCCAAACGATGTACCAAATTTACGATTGTTTCTACAATTCGGTGTTCTTTCTTTAATTCTAAAACTCCATCAATAAAAGATTTATCAATTTTCAAATTGTCAAATGCAATTTTTTGTAAATAAGTTAAAGAAGAATAACCAGTTCCAAAATCATCTAAAGAAAACTTTATACCTAGTTTATGCATTTCATCAATTTTATCATCCAAAGCTATTGTTGCATTTATAAAAATACTTTCAGTTAACTCTAAAGTTAAATAATTAGGGTTTATATTAGTTTCATTAACTATCTCTTTTACTTTTTCAACAAAATCAGCCTGTAATAACTGTATCAAAGACACATTAACACTCATCATAAATTCACGATCAAATTTTTTCTTCATTGCAACTTGAGCTTTACAAGATTCGCGCAATATATAATTACCAATTGGAATAATCATATAACTTTGTTCAGCGTTCCCAATAAAAATCTCTGGACTAATATCACCCACTACAGGAGAAGACCATCTAGCCAATGCTTCAAAGCCATAAATCTCTGCCTTAAAGTCAATTAAAGGTTGATATTTTAGATGAATTTCATCACTTTCTAAAGCTTGAGATAATTGCTCAGTAATTTCAGCTTGATAAGCTATTTCCTGAGAAATAGTATCATTGTAAAATAAAAGTTGTTTCTTCATTGTTTGTTTAGCGCGATATAAAGATAAATCACATTTCTTAATCAATTCATCAAGGTCATTACCATCAGTGGGATAAGTCGCTATTCCGGCAAATATTTTGATTTCTATTCGAATATCTTTTATAACATTTGGCTCTTTAAAATGCGCAATTATCTTATCGGTTTTTTCTTGAACTTCCGATAAAGAATTAAAGCCTTGAACAATATACACCAACTCATCTTCTGATTTAGAAAATAACTGATTATCTTCATTTAGAATATCTGTTAATTGACTAGCAATTTTATTAATTAAATTATTCGCTACTTCTTGTCCTTTAATAACAACTATATCTTTATAATTCACTATTTGCAATAAACAAACAGCTGCCTTTTTATCTTCAGTAAATATTTTCTTATTAACCTCTTCTGTAATAGCTTCTCTTGTTTTTAATCCAGTTAATTGATCGTAAGCATAATTCTCATAAGCTATTCTTTCTTGTCTATCAATTTCATTAGACATCTCTTCTACAACTTTTGAAATGTCACTTAATTCATTATTCTTTTCAATCTTTGCCTTAGGATAAAAATTACCGTTTTTTACTTCTTCTAAAAGTATACTAAGTTGGTTTATAGGCTCTAAATTTTTATTAATGATTACAATTAATAGTTTTGTTAAAAGTAAAAATATTACAATAGCTATAACAAAAGCAATCAATATTATTAAAGTTAAATCCAAAGGTATAGATGAACTAAACAAATATATACCTATAACTAATGCAGAAATAGTAACGAAAAATAGCGTGTTTAAAGAAACTGTTAAAGTAACAATTCTTTTAATAACACTATAGCGTTTTGCTGGTTTACTCATCATTATTCCCCCATGATCTAATAAATTCAAATAATCCATAAGGCATATCCGCTGTCGGATTATCTATTGGATAAATATATATATTAAATGTTCTTGTGCGCATATGAATAGATTGTTCAATATAAAAATACTTACCTTGTAATCCAGATACATTTTCACTAGCATCGTTCAAAAAATACGAATTTTCTCCAATAACAAATTCTATATCAAAAGTATATAAATCATTTAAATATTGGTCCAATGGTAAATCTACATTAAATGTATAATATAAAGATTTGTTTCGACCGAAACGGTATCTATATCCATCAGATGCAGGATAATAAAATTGAATAATCTTATTATCCACCTCTGTGACCTCTGTAAAACTCGGATAATCAGCAGGATCTGTAACACCAGCAATGTAGGTGCCATCAGTACTAATATTTTGAAGATTTATTACGACTAATTCATCATTAAAATCAATGCTATCTTTTGCTAAAACACAAGTAGCTTGAGTTCCATCAGAACAATAATATATATCAAAAATAAATGTAACATTGTAGACAACATCAATTACCGATATATCATAGTATACTACATTTTCTCCATCTTCGGAAGTTACTCTATACCTAATAAATACTTGTGTATCATCGGAAGTGAAATTAGCATTTAATAATGATTTGTCTAAAGAATCTTCTCCTACTTCATTTGTCCAATCCCAACTCAATCCATTCCAAGTTCCTTTTGATATAGTAGCTCCAAGTGGTAAAGTTTCGAAAAATTCAGGTTGGTATTCATCTAATGGTATATTATTTACTTTCCCCACAATCCTAAAATACTGGTAACCATCTTCTTTTGCACCATCATAATCAAAACCATTGAAGTATGCTTGAGGATTATAATCTGGATTTTCAAGCAACTCTCCAGGAACATTACTTCCATTACCTATACCTATTTCTGGATATAAAGTTTCTGTGGCGAGTGTAGAAAACAACAAATCTGGAAAATATGCATTTTGTCCTTCTTTTTTTGTGATTTGTAAAT
>JAIPGD010000050.1 GCA_021736305.1 Candidatus Izemoplasma sp. | reverse complement strand
ATAATTGGGTTTTTTTTATGTGGCATTGCAGATGAACCTTTTTGGTTTTTACTAAACGGTTCAGACACTTCTCTAATTTCCGTTCTTGACAGATGTCTTATCTCTGTAGCTATTTTTTCTAACTCAGCGCCTATTAAAGCAATGATAGATATATAAAATGCATGACGGTCTCTTTGAAGTGTTTGCGTTGTAATTACTGATTCTTTTAAATTTAAATACTTCGCTGCTTCTTTTTGAATAAAAGGCGAACTTGTACTATAGGTCCCAACAGCACCAGAAAGCTTTATAACTTCAATTTCTTTAGCTGCCATTTTAAACTTTTGCTTCAAACGTTTAAAATCTTCATACCACAAAGCAAATTTCATTCCAAACGAAGTAATCTCAGCGTGCATACCATGTGTGCGTCCCATGATTGGAGTTTTTTTATAAAGATAAGCATTAGTTTTTAAAACAGCCATAAATTCATCTATATCCTGTAGAATAATGTTATTGACATCTTTTAAAATTAATGAGTAAGAACTATCAACAACATCAGTAGATGTTAGACCATAGTGTAACCACTTCTTTTCTTCTCCTAAAGATTCAGAAACAGCTTTAACAAAAGCTACTATATCGTGTTTAGTTTCTTTTTCAATTTCTAAAACTCTCTTTACATCTACTTTAGCTTTTGAGAGTTTAACAAAGGTCTCTTTATCAAATAGACCTGTTTTCATCCATGCATAACAATTTGCAAGTTCAACTTGCAAAAAACATTTATACTTATAATCTTCACTCCATAAATCTTCCATAACTTTTCTTTGATAACGTTGAATCATTATGATTGCTCCTCAACAAATTTTTTTAATAAAATAGTTTGGTTTCTATCTGGACCCACACTAAATAACCCAATAGGAACACCAACAATTGATTCTATTAAATTCAAGTATACTTGAGCCTGTTTTGGTAATTCAGCAAAAGTTTTTACTTTTGTTATATCTTCTTGCCAACCAGGAGTCTCAATTGTAATTGGCTTGCAAGCACTAAAATCATTTATTTCAGCTGGAATTGTATCAATTACTTTACCATTTAATTCATATCCTGTAACAACTTTAATAGGATCTATTCCAGTTAATACATCTAATAAAGTAACCGCTAAATATGTCAAACCCGAAACTCTTTTAGTGTGTCTTAATACAACTGTATCTAACCACCCGATTCTTCTTGGTCTTCCAGTCGTTGTTCCGAATTCATTACCAGTTATTCTTATCTGTTCAGCTAGTTCTCCTTCTATCTCACTTGGCAATGGCCCAGCACCTACACGAGTTGTGTAAGCTTTAGTAACTCCAATTGCTCCATCAATTAACCACGGTGCTATTCCAGTATTTAAAGGCACAGCTGCGGCTGTAGGTGAACTTGATGTAACATAAGGATAAGTGCCATGATCTAAACATAACAAAACACCTTGAGCACCTTCAAACAATATTTTTAAATCTTTTTCTATTGCACGATTTAAATATACTGATGTATCTTCAACAAAAGGTCTTATTTCATTTGCATAAACTTGGTATTCATTAAGTATTTTTTTATAAGATAAAGGTTTTATATCATATTTTAATAATTCATTATTTTTTACTTCTATCAGTTTCTTCAATTTGCTAGAAAATAATGTTTTAGATACAAAAGTTGCCATTCTCATACCTATTCTAGCGGCCTTATCAGTATAAGTAGGACCTATTCCTTTATGAGTAGTTCCGATATTTAATTTTCCTTTAGATCTTTCATTAGCTCCGTCTAAGTCAATATGATAAGGTAATACAATATGAGCTCTATCGCTTATCTTTAACTGATAATTATTAACTTTTTTTAATTCTTCAATTAACGCTTTAGGATTAATAACCATTCCGTTTGCCATAACATTCACTATTTTAGGATTTAATATACCACTTGGCAATAAATGCAAACTATGCTTTTGGTTATCAAAAACAACCGTATGTCCGGCATTATTTCCACCCTGAAAACGTACAACAACATCAGCATCCTGTGCTAAGAAATCAGTTATTTTTCCTTTTCCTTCATCTCCCCATTGAGTTCCTACAATAACAAAACGTTTCATTTTTCCCCCTCAATAAGATTAGCTATTCTCCTAGCAACCCATACACCATTAGCTCCTGCTTGCGCTAAGCCTCTTGTAATTCCAGCTCCGTCTCCACCAACAAATAATCTTGGAACAATAGTTTCAAAATATCTATTTACTTCAGGTTTTGCTGAATAGAACTTTGTTTCAACGCCATATAAAAGAGTATGTTCATTAGCGATTCCAGGTGTTACATGATCCAATGCTTCTATCATTTCAATAATTGATTTCATTGTTTTATATGGTAATACTAACCCTAAATCTCCTGGAATAGCTTCTGGGAGTGATGGTTTAACAAAATTATCATTAAGTCTTTTTACAGTTGTTTTTCTTCCTTTAATTAAATCACCATATTTTTGAACAATAATTGATCCATTAGATAATACATTTGCTAAACCGCCTATTTGATAAGCATAATGATTTGGACGATTAAATGATTCTTTGAAATCATGAGATACAAGTAGTGCAAAATTAGTGTTTTCAGTTCCTAATTTTGGATCGTAAAAAGAATGACCATTCGCAAGCATTGTTCCATTATGATTTTCAATAACAACATGACCACTTGGATTCGAACAAAAAGTTCTTACTTGAGTACTTAATGAAGTATTATAGATAAATTTGCCTTCATATAAGTGATCGTTTATTTCTTCCATAATAACATCGTTTGTTTCTACTCTTACACCAATATCAACATGGTTATTATAAAGAGGAATATTATGGCTTTTTAATGTATTTATTAGCCACTTAGAGCCTTGTCGTCCTGCACCAACAAAAACATATGGTGCATAAAGAGTTTCGCCATTACTTAAAATGACGCCTTCAACACCAGAATCGCTAATAGCGAAATCTTTGACTTCGGTCTTAAACATCATATCAACTTTATCTTTCATAGTGTCATATATCGATTTTAATATACCTAAATTTACTTCTGTGCCTAAATGTCTTACCTGTGCTCTTAAAAGTTTAAGTCCTACAGCTAAGCCTTTTTTTTCAATTATTTTAACCGCTTTTGTTGTTGGATCGGTTAAAGTGTCTGGAGCTCCATGTTTTATATTAATTTCATCTACATATTTAATTAAATCACATACATCATCTTTAGATAAGTATTCAGTCATCCATCCGCCGAATTCAGCAGTAATATTAAATTTACCATCAGAGTATGCGCCAGCGCCACCAAATCCTGAAGTAATTGAACAAGCTGGATAACAACCCGATACTCCTTTTGGATCTTGTGGACATTTATCAATTTTTCCTTCTAAAATTGGACATCTTCGATTATAGATGTCTTCTCCTCTATCAACAATTAATACTTTAGCGTGCTTTGACTTCAACATCATTTCATATGCAAAGAAAATTCCCGCTGGACCAGCACCTACTACAATTACATCGTAATTCATATTTGCGCCACCTTAAAATAAAAAAATTGGCTTCTCAACCAACTAAATTTTATCATAATATAAGCTCTTTAGTCAATGTATCATCCTGAAATAATAAAGATAATTAGATAACTGAATAACTTTATTTCCAATGATAAATTATTAATAATAACATTGATTATTGATTTTAAAAACTTATAATAAAATCTGTATAATACATTAAGTATTTAAACTATTTCTTATTGTTTATTATATATAATTTAAAAACCACGTTACATGAAAAAATTTGATTATAATAATAATAATATATTTTGTATAATTTTTTTTACAATGTATAATATAATTGTACATATACTCTAATAATACAATAGTATTAAAAAAGGTGGTAAATATGATAACAAAGAAAATTTTTAATGATCTAGCAATATTTATGATTAGTTTCGGTATCATTGTAGGACTTGCTTTCCCGTTTTTTGTTCTTGTAACAGGAACTCCCAGTTCTTATATTTTAACTCCACTATTCTTTACACTATGTATTATTGCTGGTAGTCTAGTAGGTCTCTTTAACATATTTCTTTCAAGAAAAATAGTCGGCACTAAGATTTCACAATTATCTCATCATATGAGTAAAGTTGAGAAAAGAATCCAGTTAAAAGATTCTTCAAACTCAATTGAAACTTGCCTTGAAGATAATTGTTATATTTCAATCAATTCTAAAGATGAAATTGGCGATAGCGCAAAAGCTTTTAACTCTTTAGTTTCTTCTTTGGCAAAATCTTTTAAAACTGAAGCTACAGTTAAATCTTTTACAGAATTATTATCAAGTTATTTAGAACTAGATAAACTCGCTGAAGAAGCTTTAGATAGCTTAAGAATAAATATGAAAGCAGAAGGCGGGGCAATTATAATTGAAAAAGAGGGTGAATTAAAAATTCTTACTTCTTTTAGAATTCAAAACCCTGAAACTTTATTGAAAAATGAAATTGTATGGAAAGTAATGACTAAACAAAAAAGAATTATGATAGATTTCCCAGATGATATTACTTTAACTAATCTTGTGGCGGATTTTAATCCCAAAAATGTTATAGTCGATCCAATAAAGTATAAAGATATTACACTTGGTGTATTAATTCTTGCAGGAACTAAACAATTTGATCAAGATTCTCAAAATCTAATGGAATTGTTTAGACATGGTTTAGCTTTAGCCTTTCGTAACGCAATAACTTATAGTCAACTTCAACGTTTAGCTGCTAATGATCCTTTAACAGGAATATATAACCGGCGATTTGGTCTCCAAAGATTAAAAGAAGAGTTTTCTAGATCAATTAGATACGATATTCCTATAGGATTAATTATGTTTGACATTGATCATTTTAAAACTATAAATGATAATTATGGACATATTATAGGTGATAAAGTATTAATTAATCTTACAAAAATTATAAAATCTAGCCTTAGAGAAGGAGATATCTTCTTCCGTTATGGTGGAGAAGAGTTTGTAATAGTTTTGCCTGGTGCTTCATTAAAAGATACTACTAAAACAGCTGAACAAATGAGACATATTATTGAAGACATGGAAACAAAACATAATTCTCAAGTTATAAAAATCACCATTAGTTTAGGCGGAACATCATATCCTGAACATGATATAGAAAATTCAGAAGAGATGCTCAAAATAGTAGATAGTAAAATGTATCAAGCAAAAGAAAGTGGTAGAAATATTTCTATTATTGATTAATGTTTGACAAATAATTTTAACAAAAAACACAACTTTCTAAAAGTTGTGTTTTTATATTATTATCTATTCATAAGTTGTTATTCTTCATTATCATTTAATAATAAGACTTTAGTAAAAGTGTTAGCATTGACAGTTTCAGTTGAACTCCATCCCTGCCCGTTATAAAAGTCAACAGTTTTTTGTTCATTACTTGCGTTCCAAATCATCGCATAATAATCGCCATTTTCTTCTTTATAAATAGTTGAAGTTATTCCTATTTCTAATCCCATCCAAATACCAGTAGTTCTTCTTCCTAAAGAATCCAACGCATTAATCATCCAATATGCTCCAACAAGTTCTGCAGGATAATCATCATTTAATATTTTATTTGCATCAAACTGACTAATTGCTAATTCAGGATCAATAATTGCTTGGATTGTCCACATATTGCTATACCAAGTATCAATTGTTCCATCTTTTGCTTCAAGATAAGTTTGATAAATAGAACTAAATTTTGTGTAATCGTTATCGTTCAAAGCATAATTTGTTAAATATTCTCCTGATGGTAACCATTGAATACCGTAAATAAATGTAGGGTTAGCTCCGAACCAGGTTGCGTAATCATGTTTACCGCCCCAAACAATTCCAGCAACATCTACATAATCTCCATAAGCAGGGTCCCAGTTTTCTTCATCATAGTCAAACCAATATTCTTTTATTGCACTAATTTCTGTAGTAAACCCATAAATAGCAGCTTCCATTCTATCGGTATCATTTGTTGCTAAAGCCCATAAATACCCGGCATTCCATGAATTAAGTGCTTCACTTGTAGATTCTAAATTATTACCTTCAGCAAAAGTTCCGAACCCAGATGCCCAAGTATGCCCTGCCCAAGGATCAAAATTTCTTAAGTATGCAAAACTAGCATCATCTTTATAAGGGTACATATAATCATCTAACAATAAATCTACAATCATTCCATAATCATCAATAAAAGATTGATCATACATTGCTAATACAGCCGAAGCATGAATTAAATATCCGTGAGTAAATGAATGATCACTCAAAGTACTAGCAGTTCCAAAATCATCGTTTGAATAATATACACTTCCCCAATCATTATTATAATAAAGAAATTTTTCATCTGTTGATTCGCTGTAAGTATACCAATCCGCTAACAAATATCTTAATTTTTCTATAAATGATAATTTTAATGCTTCTTCTCCTAATTGATCAGCTATTATCAAACCTTGAGATAATGGATACAATACTTTTGAATTCCAATAAGGCCCTTCCTCATTAAAGAAATTTTCGGAATCACTTATCTCTGTTCTTGAATCCAAATCTGCCAAATATGAAATTGTTTGGGTTGAAGAAAATTGATTATTATCAGGTAATGTAAAGCCAGGTAACAATCCATTAAATGATAAAACCGTCTGGAAATAATTGCCTTCCATAACCTTTAATGTACCTCTAACAGTTCTATAACTAAACTCAGTTAGTAATGCATCACTATATTTATAATGATGAGGCATCAAAGATAGGAGTGGTTTTGTTGAAACACCATCTTTTAATTGTTGTGTTGAAGCAATATAATCAGTATAGACCAAACTATCATCATAATTAATTTGATAATCTATCGATGTATTAGTTATTAAAGTATAACCATGATTGTGATAAAAACTCGCTTCCGATAAATCATTAATTGCGGCTATAGAAATATAATTCCCATCCCCTAAAGACATCGATAATACATTTACTGAAATATTAAAAGTTGAATTATCAGGAGCATTCACTAAATAGTATTTATCTGTATATTGTGGTTGACCTACAATAGCTGGGGGAGATGTATCATATCCAGAATGTCGATTAACCATTTTAACAATAATTGCATTTCCCATGTATGAATTATCTGTTATCTTAACACCATCAATATCGTAATATTCAATTAAAACAGTTGAATCCATTGTTAAGTTTAAAGCGCTTTTATTAGCGGTTTCCGCAAATATGTATGGTGAACCTTGTACTAAAGTAACAACCATTTCATCTTCACTTTCAAGATTATTCTTCATCGCAACCTTAACAAATGAATCAGAATAATCAATAACCTCAGTAACATAACCTGAACTTAAATCACTCGACTTTAAATGTGTATCTTTTAGTGATATTGGAAACTGAGCCATTATTTGATATCCATCCACATTCCAATATTGTACAAACCCATCCAATGGATTTGTAATTTCTAAACCTTCATTAGAAAACGCTGTTCGCAGTGGATTAGTATAGATACCATTTCCGCCACCATAATTACCCACCAATAAACTTGTCCACCATCCGCTTGAAGGTATTGCATCATCTAATAGATAATCTTTAATATAACCGGGATTCGTAGGATGAGTAATTGTAGTATTTGTACCAGTAAAATATGAACCTTCATTTAAGGTAATATTTCCACTTAAACCTTCCGGACGTTGACCTTCAAGCTCAACATATTCACCTTCTATAACCTCAACAACAATTGTATCTGAATACAAATCGTCGTTGTAATCTAATTGATAAGTTAAATTGTATTCACCAATTGTTCCATAATCAACAAATCCTATTACATTAATGTAAGTCGTGATATCTTTCCCAAATGTAGAAAGTGCTGACACGTCTCTCATAGGGTTAAAATAATGATTTACTATAACTTCTTGATTCTCAATGCCTTCAACAACTCCAATTTCATCTTCTTCTGGGATACTTGTAATTTCAGTTGTTGTGTTTTGAGTGGAAGTTATTCCCTCAGTAGTTAAATCTTCAGTTGTTGTAATTATATTATCATCAGTAAGAATCGAAGTTGTTAAGTCACTTGAACAACTTACAATAAATATCGTTAATATAAATAATGTTAAAATCAAAATTTTCTTCATTTAAATTCTCCTCTAAATAAATAATCAGACTTCTCATTATATCACAGATTCCATTATAATTAAGTAAACATGATTACTGAAATAAGTGTTCTATTTCAATAGAATTATTTATTTGGCAGGATTATCAATAAAATCATATTTTTGTTCAAATTTTCTTGCAACTTTTATAATTAAATAACTCATCATTAAATAAAATATTCCCGCAACAATAAACGGCGATATCGTAAAATCTCTGGAAACAATTTCTTTTACATTTCTCATCACATCAGAAATTGCAATTACAGTAACTAAAGCTGTATCTTTAATTAAAGTAATTATTTCATTAGTTAAAACTGGTGATTGATAACGAATAGCTTGTGGCATTATAATATGCCGATAAATAGACATATTTGAAGCACCCATGATTGCTCCAGATTCATATTGATCTTTTGGCAAACTCTCAATTCCGGCTCTTATAACTTCTGTAAAATATGCGGCATAATTGATAATAAAAGCAATATATGCAACCATCATGCGATCAACTGGAATGCCCATAGCTGGTAATCCATACATAAAGAAAAATAATTGTAACATTAAGGGTGTTCCACGGAACACCCAAGTATACAATCTAATTATTCTTTTTAACATTAAATTAGTCCGATATATTATAGATAATAGCAAACCTAAAGGAAAAGCAAAGATAAGCGTTACAAAGAATATCCTTAAAGAAACGCTTATCCCTGATAGAAGATAAGAAATTGTATCAATCAAGTAACTCATTGAAGAAAAATATCTTCCCCAAACCATCTAATTGAAATCTCAGATGCTTTGCCATCAGCAATCATTTCTAATAACACTTGATTAATTTGATTTCTAATGTCATTAGAATCTAACCTGAATCCGACACCATATTCTTCCGAACCAAAATTTTCACTTGCTACTTGATACACTCCAGGCGATAAACTCATAATATATCTACCCATTATTTCATCAATAACAACAGCATCTATGGTATTATTTTCTAATTTCAATAAAGCTAAATTATAATTATCATATTTTAAAAACTCTGAAAAAGTACTATTAATATCATTCGCCATCACAGCTTCTTCTGATGCACTACTAACTTGCACACCTACTCTTCTTGTTTCTAAATCACTAATTAAATCAATATCTGAACCATTACTAACCATAATCATTTGAGTATTAGCAATATAAGCTGAAGAGAACAACATTTCTTCTAATCTTGATTCAGTTATAGTCAATCCATTCCATATCATATCAATTGATCCGCTATTTAACTCTAATACTTTAGCATCCCAATCAATTGGTTGAAACTGAACTTCCACATCTAGCCGTTTTGAAACTTCTTTTGCTAAATCAACATCAAATCCAATAAGTTCACCATCATCATTTCTAAAACCCATTGGAGCAAAGGTATCATCAAGTCCAACTATAAAATACCCTCTCTCTTCAATCTCACCCCAAGTGTTTAATGTCTTATCTTGACAACCTAACAATAAAACCGTTAACAAACCTACAAATAATAAACCAATAAATTTTTTCATTTTTTTCACCTCAAAATCAATTATACTTTATCGCTTTATCATTGTAAAGCATTAAATGAGTGAAAACGTTCTCATTAATAGCAATAAAAAAATAGTCCGCTACAGACTATTTGTTATCTTTCGTTTTATTAAAGATTAAATGATATCCCTCTGCCCCATAAATTAGCGATTTATTGACTCTTGAAATAGTTGCTGTTGAAGCTTTGGTTTCATCGGCTATTTCATGATAAGGTTTTTTATCATTCAACATTTTTGCTACTTTCAATCTCTGAGACATATCAAGAACTTCTTTGATCGTGCATAAATCCTCGAAAAAACGATAACACTCTTCGAGCGAATCTAACTTTAATACCGCTTTAAATAATTCGTCAATATCTTGGTTTGCAAATCTAGATTTATACATATAGCACCTCGCTTTAGTGTATTATACCACTAAACTAATGAAATCTAAATATCTTATCTGTTTTCTATTTATAATATAACAAGTTTTAAAATTATTCCTTTTCTGGTTCAATATTTTTATAAACTGTGTATTCTTTAAATCCAATTGGATAATCATATATATCCATTACTTCTTCATAACCGCGTTTTTTATAAAATCCCAAAGCTTGAAATTCAAATGTTGTTAAATATATATTATAAACTTCACGCTTTGCCGATTCAGCTTCTATTAGTTCCATTAATTTAGATGCGATTCCTAAACCTCTATATTTTTTATCAACAAAGAGTATGTTTATAAATAAATAGTCATATTTAAAATTACCGTAAATTCCCCCGATAAACTTACCGTCTTCAAGAACGACATACTGAATGTCAACTACTTCAGTTGAGAAATTCAGGTTTTCTCTGATTTTTTTGTTTTCTTTTTTTAAGACTTTATCATATGTTTTAATTGGAACATTAGAAGATTGACTAGCATATTCTTTATCTATTTCATGGTGTTCTAAATCGGTAGTTAAAAGAAAGACATTCTCTCCGCCACTTGGCATATCTTCTAATCGCCCTTTTTCAATAAAACCCATTGCTTTATAATCATCTACTCGATTAGGCAAAACGGTATGAACTCTTATGCCTTCTACTTTATGCTTATAATAATTTTTAATATCATTCAACAATGCTTTTAATACATCTAAGTCTTGATAATAAATTTTTCTTATATGGCACCAATCAGAAGCCATTTTTGTATGGCTTGCACCTACTAATTTCTTATCTTCGAACACATAAAAATGCTGATAATCTTTTTCTCTATAACCAGCTTGTGATTGATTGTATGATTGCAAACCTTTTTTTATATCTTCACTGTATTTAAAATCTTTGTCATTAATATATTTTATTTTACTCATAAAATCACCTTTTCTAATTGATATTTACATGCCCAATCCATCTATAATCAGACAAATTATAGCATATTTAAGGGCTTTTTACAATTTCAAACGAATATGTAAAAAGGAAAAACAAAAGTTTTTCCTTTTAATTCATCTTGCTTTTTATTATTTTAACGGGATACGAATAAAATAATATAACAATTCCATACCGCTATGTTCATAAGCCTTCACAAACGATTCATCTACTTGATAATTATCGATTTCCATATCAAAATCCTTTAAAGCAATTCTTCTGACTTGTCGCAATGCTTCACCAAACTCGCTTTCAGTAAATCCGGGATGTTCAAATCTTAAATATTTTTGTTCAGGGATTATTTTTTCTAAAAAGTTATAATCAGGATTAACTTCACAATTAACTTCTACATCTTTCCCAAAAATATAACCTTCTTCTGTAAAAGCGCCATAACCCTCTTTAAATACTCCTGGTATACTAGCTAGAACACCATGTAATAAATCGCAATCTTTTCCTTCTTTCTCTAGTTGTTCCCAAAAATCAATATAGTTGTCTACACCTTCTTTTTCTAAATAGACAAATTTATGTTTTGGCATTACTTCTAGAGTCATTTTAATTTCATTGTCTTTAACCATAATAACTTCTCCTTCTTTTTTAATATATTCTGGAAATAACACGTCTTTTTTAA
>JAIPGD010000049.1 GCA_021736305.1 Candidatus Izemoplasma sp. | reverse complement strand
TTTATATCGACCGAATTTTAGATAAAATCCAAAACCCTAAAACAAAAATTGATATATTAAAGGAAACTGCCACTACAGTTGTAATGGATGCAAATGATGGTATGGGTATGGTCGCAAGTCATAAAGCTATGCAAACGGCGATTAGAAAAGCAAAGAAATATGGAATGGCTATGGTTGCGGTTAGGAATTCTACTCATTATGGCATTGCTGGCTATTACGCTACTATGGCAATTGATGAAGGCATGATAGGTATAACTGGAACCAATGCTAGGCCTTCAATTGCGCCGACATTTGGAGTGGAAAATATGTTAGGAACGAATCCTCTAACTGTTGGTTTACCAACTGATGAGAAATTTCCTTTTGTTTTAGATTGCGCTACAAGCATTACTCAAAGAGGAAAAATTGAATATTTTGCAAAGGTTGGAAAAAACACCCCAAAAGGAATGGTTGTAGGAAGAGATGGTTTGCCAAAAACTGATTCTAAGCAAATTCTCTCTGACTTAAAAAATGAAAAAGCAGCATTAGCACCTTTAGGTGGTATTGGCGAAGAACTTGCTGGGTATAAAGGATATGGATACGCAACAATTGTAGAAATTTTAAGTGCAGCATTACAAGCGGGAAATTTCTTGAAAATGTTGAGTGGAAAAGATGAAGCAGGCAATAAAAAGCCTTATCACTTAGGACATTTCTTTATTGCCATTGATACAGAAGCATTTATGGGTTTAGATAGTTTCAAAAAAACAGCTGGAGATATTCTAAGGGAATTAAGAAATTCTAAAGTAGCTCCAAACGAAAAACAAATTTATACTGCTGGGGAAAAAGAGTATTTAGCTTGGCTAGAGCGAAAAGATACAGGACTTCCTTTAACAGAAGCTTCAATGAAGGATATAAGGGATGTCAATAAAATGTTAAAACTTAATGTTGACTTACCTTTTTGATATTATGAAAAAATTTGAAGATCAAATTAGTAAACTAAGCCCTATCCAATTTAAAGTAACTCAAGAAAAAGGTACTGAACCAGCATATAATAATAAATATAACAATGAATTTCGTGATGGAATATATGTAGATATTGTTTCTAAAGAACCACTGTTTTCTTCAAAAGATAAATATGATGCTGGCTGTGGATGGCCATCATTTACAAAGCCAATAAAAAAACAAAAAATAGAAGAAAAAAAGGATTTTTCCTACGGAATGATTCGTACAGAAGTTAAATCTAAATCAGCAAATAGCCATTTAGGGCATGTATTCAATGATGGACCAAAAGCAAGAGGTGGTTTAAGATATTGTATTAATTCAGCTGCTTTAGAATTCATCCCAAAAGAAGAAATGAAATTAAAAGGATATCAAGATTATTTATATTTATTTGAGGAGGAATAAAATGTTAAAAAAGAAAATTAAAACTAATCGTAATGCAATAAAACCGATGTGGACAGATTTGTATAATATCAAAACTGCAAAAAGCCAAAAACTGGAAAAACCAAAAGCATTTATAGAACCAGATTCACAAAATAAAATAATTAAATTAGTAAAGAAATTTTCCGGCATTAAGCAAAAAACATTAACTGAATGCATCGCTTCAAGAAGAAGCCTGCGTTCTTACTCAGAAAAAGCTATGTCTTTTGAAGAATTATCATATTTGTTATGGGAAACATCAAGAGTAGACCATATGAAGGATGATAGAGCATACAAAACTATACCAACAGCTGGCGCAACTAATTCTGGCGAAACCTATATTTATGCTAATAATGTAGAAGAGGTTGATAATGGTGTATATTTATATGTGCAAAATAAACATGAACTTGCTTTAATTAACCAAACAGAAAATATAAGTAATGATATTAATCAGGCTATATTAAGACAATTACGTGATGCATCAGTTGTTTTCTTCTTTACTGCTGTAGCACCAAGAGTAGAATATAAATATGATTTTGTAGGGCCTAAGCTTATTGCTATAGAAGCGGGACATTCTTGCCAAAATCTTTCACTAGCTGCAGAAGTTATTGATGCAGGAGCTTGTGCAATAGCTGCTTATAATCAAGAAAAAGTTGATGATTTACTTAAAATTGATGGGGAGGATCATTTCACTGTATATTGTGCGACAGTAGGAAAAAAATAATTGGTGATTTAAAATGAAAATTAGTAAAATAAGATACGCTAGCCTAGAAGAATTTAAACAGATGGAACGTTTTGATGTAAAATCAATGCCTAAAAAGGCCAAGTGGTATTGGCAATTACTTGCTTGGTTTTTGTCATTGCCACAAACATTTTTATACGGAGTAAAAATCAAAAAAATTAGAATGAAACAACTAAAAGGTGGTTATTTATTATTATGCAATCACAATAGTTTTTTTGATTTTAAAGTTTTGACTAGAGCAATTTTTCCGCGTAAAGCAAACTATATTGTGTCGGTTGATGGTTTTATCAACAGAGAACAAATGATGCGAAATGTGGGATGTGTTGCTAAAAGAAAATTTGTTCCAGATATATCTTTGGTTAAGCAAATAAAATACAGTATAGAAGAAAACAAATATATTTGTGCGCTTTATCCTGAAGCAAGGTATTCTTTAATTGGTACAACAGCGATTTTACCTGAAAGTTTAGGTAAAATGATAAAAAAATATAAGTATCCTGTTGCAACTTTGATTGCGAATGGTCATCATTTGCATCAGCCAATTTGGAATTTACATAAGCGAAAAGTCAAATTTGAGTCTACAATGACTTATTTGCTTACACCTGAAGAAATTAAAAAATTATCAGTTAAAGAAATTGATAAAAAAATAAAAGAGGCGTTTTATTATAATGACTATCAATATCAACTTGATAACAACATAAAAATAAAAGAAAAAAACCGCGCAGATAATCTCCATAAAGTTTTATATAAATGCCCACACTGTCAAAAAGAGAATACTATGATTGGTAAAGGTACAAAATTAACTTGTAAATCATGTAATACTACTTATTATTTAGACGAATTAAACCTATTAAATAACATTGATGGTGAAACAAAATTCTCATTTATACCTGATTGGTTTGAATGGCAACGCCAATCTGTCAAAAAAGAAATTATGAAAGATGAATATCAAATAAAAACAGAAGTATATATTGATGCTTTACCTAATAGCACTGGATTTTATCGTTTAGGGGTAGGCGAACTAATACACGATAAACGTGGTTTCCATTTGAAAGCAAAGATTGATGGAAAGATATTTTCTGTTGAAAAACCTGCCTTATCAAAGTATGGTGTACATATAGAATTTAATTATTTTGGGAAGGGTGATTGTGTAATAATGTCTACAGAAAATGATACTTATCATCTTTATCCTGTTAAACAAGATGTACCAGTTACAAAATATCATTTTGCTGTGGAAGAGTTATATAAATATGTGAAAGGAAAAAAAGGTTAGGATGAGCAAGAAACAAAAAGAAATAATTGAAAAAACAAAAACACCAATTACGAAATCCGATATTATTAGTGGTTTAAAATCTTTGGGGATTACTAAGTATTCAAGGTTAGAAGTACATTCTTCACTATCGGCATTTGGTTTTGTCGTTAATAAAGAATATGATATCATTGATGCTTTATTAGAGGTTGTTAGTGATGGAGTTATAATTATGCCTGCGCATACAAGTGAGATGACAAACCCTAGAGATTGGGAAAATCCACCTGTTCCAAAAGATTGGTTTGAAATAATAGAAAAAAATCGTAAACCATTTGATCCTCAAATTTTTATGCCCGAAAGAGTTGGGCAAGTTGCAAAAACTTTTTTAAGTTATCCAAAAGTAAAAAGGACACTTCATCCTGAAGTGTCGTTATCTATTTATAATAATACAGGTGATGTATCGTGGTACAATCACAGTTTTGATGACCGCGAATTAATTAGTCCGTTATATAAACTAAAAGAAGAGCATGGCAAAATTTTAATGATGGGTACAGATTTTTTTACTTGTTCATCTGTTCATTTGAGTGAATTTTTAAGTGATTATTCAACCATTGATTCATATAATTATCAAATAAAAATTGATGATAAAATTAAAAAAGTAAAGGTAATAACAAAGTATTTTGATGATGATGATATGAATTTTAAGGCAATAAGTGAGGAATACATTCGACAATATAAAAACACCGATGATTATAAACAAGTTAAAGTTGGTTTAGCAACTTTAACGCTCATCGATGCTTATAAATTATATGAAATAGCTAAAGAGTTTCACATAAACTATAGTAAGTAACTAATTATATGCAATATGGCCATTACAACGGGTTTCTGTACCGACTTCGTAATGGTCCTTTCTTTTTAATATAATTTGTCCACGGCCAAAACCGCCACTCATTGGATCAATCCTAATTGTATGACCCAAATCAATTAATCCTTTAATTACTTTTTCATCATAATTTGTTTCAACCGAAACAGTTAACTCTTTATCCCATCTAAACCTAGGAGCATCTAAGGCAGCTTGAGGGTTTAAATTAAAATCTATCATATTCATTAATACTTGCAAATGACCTTGTGGTTGCATAAAACCTCCCATTACACCAAAAGGTCCAAGCGGTTTATTATCTTTCATTAAGAAGCCAGGAATGATTGTGTGGTAGGTTTTTTTTCTTGGCTTCAAACAATTATCATGCTTAGGATTTAATGAAAAAGTATGACCGCGATTTTGTAATGATATTCCTGTATCTTCAACAACTAAACCACTTCCAAAGCCCATATAATTACTTTGGATAAAAGACACCATATTTCCATCTTTATCAGCTGTAGCTAAATATACAGTTCCAGCAGATTTGTAATCAATCGGTTTCATTAATTTTGCTTTATTGCTAATGTCTTTTTCTCTTAATTTTCTATATTCTTCACTTAATAAGAAATCAGGATTTATCTTCATAAATGAAGGGTCAGTTAAATACTCTAATGTATCACTAAAAGCAATTTTTAAAGCTTCAATTTGGCAATGAATGGTTGAGACTTCATCTTTAGTAAAAACTTTATTTTTTAACAAGTTCAAAGCCATCAAGCAAGTTATGCCTTGGCCATTTGGTGGTAACTCTAATACATCAAAGCCTTTATAATTAATACTCATTGGTTCAACGAATTCACTTTTAAATTCAGCTAAATCACTTTTATCGATGAAACCATTGTATTTTTCCATAAACTTTGTGATTTTGTTGGCGAGATTACCTGTATAAAAACTCTCGGCATTTGTTTTCCCAATTTCATCAAGTGTATCAGCGATATCATCATTTTTAAAAATATCTCCCGCTTGATATCTCTTTCCATTATTAGTGAAAGTTTTAAAGAAATAATCAAATTCTTCGCCTTTATTTTGCTTTTGATAAACCTCAATCGATTTATCAAAATAATATCCAACTGTTTCGCTTATGGCAAATCCATCTCTCGCTAACTTAATAGCAGGAGCTAATACTTCAGCTAAGGTTAGATTACCGAATCGCTTTATTAAAGTTGCCCAACCCTTTGGAGTGCCTGGAACAGTTACAGGAATAACTCCAAATTTAGGCATTTCTTTATGTCCTCTTTCTTGGACTTTATTGATAGAGATATTTTTTGAGCTATATCCAGAACTATTTAGTCCGTAGATCTTATTTTTATAATTAACAATAGCAAAACAATCACTACCAATACCATTACTGCAAGGTTCTACAACTGTTAATGCTGCAGCAGTAGCTATAGCTGCATCAATTGCGTTTCCACCTTTTTTTAGTATTTCTAATCCTGCTTGTGAAGCCAATGCTTCACTAGAAGCAACTACTTCATTTTTTGCATATGTAACTTGTCTTCGACTTAAATATTTATTATTCATAATAATCACCTAACTAAATTATAACATAGCAAAAGAAAAAGCTTAAAACAAATTAGTTTTAAGCTTAATAAAATAATTAACAGTTTTTTTAAAAGTTTTATGATTGTTTAATTCTTTGTAAATGGCAACAACGAATTTACTGATAAATAATTTTTCTGTGATAATCTGTTTGAGTAACTAATCATTTGTTTTGTTTATAGAAAAAAGATGTCTATAAATGTGTGAACTTGGTGATAATTGTTTTAATTATATCTAGTGCTATTTTCATTTCTTTTATCGAAACATATTCATAAGGACCATGAAAGTTATATCCCCCAGTTCCTAAGTTAGGACAAGGAAGACCTATAAAAGATAGTCTTGCTCCATCAGTTCCGCCTCTAATAGGTTCTATAATCGGTTCGATATCATTTTCTTTAATGGCTGCGATTGCTAGTTCAATCTTTTCTTGATGATCGGCTAAAACTTCGCTCATATTAAAGTAAGAATCAGTTAATACAAGTTCACAAGCTTTATAGTTGTATTTGATATTAATGAAATCAGTTATTAATTCAAAATCATGTTTTTGTTTATTGAATTTTTTCTTATCATGATTTCTAATTATCATTGTCATTGATGTTTTTTCTACAGTTCCTTTTTGTTCAACTAAATGATTAAATCCTTCATAGTTTTCTGTTAATTCAGGTTTTAAGTTTTTAGGAAGAAGAGAATAAAACTCATAAGCTATATCTAAAGAATTAACTAGTTTATTTTTTGCAGAGCCTGGATGAACACTCTTGCCAATGAAGGTTAATTTAGCGGTTGCTGCATTAAAGTTTTCATAAGCTATTTCTCCAACTTTTGATCCATCCAAAGTAAAACCGAAATCGGCATTTATTTTCTTAATGTCGATATATTTTGTTCCCGTTCCAACTTCTTCGTCAGGTGTAAAGACAATAATGATTTCTCCGTGCTTATATTCAGGGTTTTCTTGAATATATTCAGCGATTGTCATAATTTGAGCAACCCCTAATTTGTCATCTGCACCTAGTAAAGTTGTTCCATCAGTTACGATTAAATTATCGCCAATTTTATCGTTTAGATTAGGAAAGATTTTTGGGTCTAATGTTATCGCTTTTTCTTTATTTAATATTATTTCTTCTCCGTTGTAATTTTCTATAATTTTAGGAATAATATTGGTTCCGCTAGCATCGGGAGATGTATCAACATGTGCGATTAAAGCTAATGAAGGAACGTTTTTATCCAAATTACTAGGTATTTTGCCTATCACATACCCATATTTATCTATAGATGCATTTATTTTTAGCGATTTTAACTCTTCAACTAAATCATTTAATAAAACTAATTGCTTATCGGTTGAAGGGTATGTATTTGAGTTATGATCAGACTGTGTATCATATGTAACATAGTTTAAAAATCTTTCTAATAATTCCATTATTTACTGTCCTTTCGATTTTATTTACACTGTTATTTTAACATAGTTTCTTTTTTTTAGGGAAAAATTAATCATTCCTTTATGTTATAATGAAATTAAGGAGAACACATGGGTAATTATTATTTTCATAAACATAAACTTGATGATTTAGTTGGTTTAAGTTTAGTAAAATTAGGCTTAAAAATTAAACATTTTTTAAGTGTATCTAAAAGAAATGATTACTTTTTTGAAAAATTATCGAAAAATTATCATTACTCAAAAAACATTAATTTTAAAATCGAAACTTTAAATGCCTTAAAGTATGAAACGATTAATTACAAAGATTATGAACCAAAATATTGTTTACTTCAACTCCATGGTGGAGCATATATATATGGTTTTAATGATAATTACCGCAGAATGGCAAAAAGATATTTAAAAACAAATAATAATTTAAAAATCTATTCGCCTTATTATTCTCTAGCACCTAAATACCCTTTTCCTAAAGCTTTAGAAGAAGTTACTATGCTTTATGAAAATCTTTTAAAAGAATATCCTGCAGAAAACATTATTATTGCTGGAGATAGTGCAGGTGGAGGTTTGGCCTTAGCTCTAGGCTATGAAATTTTTGATCGTAAACTACCAATGGCTAAAGGCATTATAACTATGTCAGCTTGGACTGATTTTGCTGCCGAAGGGGTATCTTATGAAATTAACAAAAATAGAGATATTTTCTTTGGTATAGGTAAGATTAAACTTAATAAAACAGGATATGCAAGGAATCATAGTTTTAAAAACGAAAAAATATCGCCCAAGTATGGTGATTACCAGAAACTGCCTGAACTGTTAATGTTTGTGGGCGGACACGAAATTATTGAATCAGACACTTTAGACATTGGTTTAAATTATGAAAAAGCAAGAGTACATGTTTTTTCGAAAATGTTTCATGTCTTTCCTATGGGGTTTGATTTTATGTCCTCATCAAGAACTGCATGGGAAATAATACATTCATTTATTAATAATCAACTATTGGAGGAGCAAAAAAATGAGTAATGTAGCTAAAAACCAGGATTGGTTTAAATTGGATAATTCAGCAAAAATATTTCCTTCTGTATCAAACTATAAAGAAACAAATACCTTTAGAGTAACCATTAGCTTAACCGAAAAAATAAACCCAGAAAATTTACAAAAAGCTGTAGACATAATTTTAGAGCGTTATCCAATGTTTAGAGTTAAATTAAAAAAAGGTTTGTTTTGGAATTATTTTGATTATAATTCTAAACCGTTTTTAATTAGAGAAATGACTTATAGAATATGTGGGGAAATGAATCCAAAGGAAAACAATGGCTATTTATTTAAAGTTATCTACCGAAATAAGGATGTAGCGATTGAAATGTTTCATTCACTAGCTGATGGTGGTGGTGTTATGATGTTGCTTAAATCTTTGGTATATGAGTATTTATTATTAGAAGGTAAGAATGTTAAACCAGATAATTTGGTTTTAACAAAAAATGAAAAACCTGAATATGAAGAATATGAAGATGCAAATGTAAAATACTATAACAAAAAAAATCGTAAACACGTATCTGAAGAAAGAGCATATAGGATAAAGGGAACACAAATAGTTGATAATAACACTGGTATAATATCTGGTATTCTTAAAACAAGCGAGATATTAAAACTATCACGAGAAAACAATATGACAATTACCGAATATTTAGCTAGTGTTTTAATGTATATTATATATAAAACACAGCTACAATATCGCGAATCAATAAAGTCTAATCAAAAACCAGTCAAAATATTTATCCCTGTCAATTTACGTAAGCATTTTCCTTCAAAAACATTAAGAAATTTTACGAATTTTATTAAAACTAAAATGTATATGAATAAACCTGATATTACTTTTGAAGAGATAAAAAAATTAGTGAAAAAGCAATTTAAGCAAGGTATTCAAAAAGATGAGTTAATTAGAAAAATGAGTGAAAACGTTGCTTTTGAAAAGAATATCTTTTTAAGAATAACCCCATATTTTCTGAAAAATTTTGTACTTAAAATTGGGTATAATATGTTAGGGATTAAGTTAAATACTATGAGTTTAACCAACATTGGCAAATTTGCTTTTCCTGAATCAATGAAGCCATATATTGTTGATTTAACTGCAACAATTAATGCTGGTAGATTTAATACAGTTAATTGTGCAGTTGTTAGTTATGAAGAAAAGTTTAAAATAACTTTTTCAAGAAGTATTATTGAAACAACCATTGAAAAAGAGTTTTTTAGATTTTTAACATCTAAAGGTTTAGAGGTTGAAATTGAAAGTAATTTTGTGGAGGAATATGCATGAAATATTGTGATAAATGTAAAATATCAATAAAAACAAACCACGATTACTGTCCTTTGTGTCATCAAACTTTAGAAATAAAGGTTAAAGAAGAAGTGGTTGAAAAATATCCCCAATATGAAACAAATATTCGTGAATTAAAATCTATAACAAAGAGAATTATGTTGTTTTTGAGTGTGACCTCTATAATCATATTATTAATCACTAATGCTGTAACGGGTTTTGAAAATCTATGGTCATTAATTCCGATAGGATCAATTATATATTTTTGGTTATTAATGACAGTCGGTATATTTTCACGCCATAACATTGCGTTTAGAATATTTATTTTAACCATTACTTTGATTTTTCTGATGTATTTAATTGATGAATCTAGCGGTTCTGAAGGTTGGGCTTTGGATTATGTTGCCCCAATATTACTTCTATCATGTAATTTAGCTATTTCATTTATTATCGCAATCAGAAAAATTAATTATCGAGATTATATAAGTTATTTATTACTAATTGTTTTCTTTTCAATTGCGCCTATTATCTTAATTCTATTTGGTGTAGTGGAAGTTTTATGGCCTGCGATTACAACACTTGGAGTTGCGGTATTTATCCTTTTGTTTATTATCTTTTTCTTTCCAAAATCAATTAAAGATGAGATTAAGAAAAGATTTCATGCATAAAAAAATACCAGTTCATTTTGAACTGGCTTTTTTCTTATAAATTTATATCTCCTTTTAAACTTTTTTTAGAGATAATATTAATATTTTTAGACTTGTCTTTGTTTTTAAATTCGATATCTCCTGTAACAGATTTTAGTGTAGCATTTTCTGGATAATACTCTTTTGTTTCTAAATCTCCTGATACTGAATTATAATATAAATCTTTTGTTTGAGAATTTTCAATTTCTACATCTCCAGATACGCTGTTAATTTTTAATGAATTTTTAATATCACAGTTTCTAATTTCGATATCACCACTAACATTTGAAGTTGATAGATTATTTATATTGCTACTAGACAACTCAATATCTCCACTGATATTTTTAATGTTAAAAGTATTTGTATTAAGTTTGTCGATCTCAATATCTCCACTAATATTTTTTATATCCAGGTTGTTAGTAGTTAAATCATTAATTTCAACATCGGAGCTTTTTGTTTTTAACTCAAAAGATTCTGTTTCAAAACCTTTAGGGAATTTAATTAAAAATTCTTTGCTACTGCTTTTAAAACTAAAACTTATTGAACTTTTTTCTTTCTTTCTTGAAAGATTTAATACTGAATCAACAACTTCTATGTCATAATCGTTCATTTTAATTTTTTTACCATAAATCTCTAAATTATCTCCATCTCCGAGCTCAAATGTTAAATCCTCTTCTAGTAAATCAATGTTGATTTTTTTGATAGTGTCTGTTTCTAAAGTTTTTAATAATTCTAAAGAAACACTACTAGATTTTGGTTCGTTTGCATCGGCTGATAATTCTTTAGCAATTTTTTCAGGATCACCCAATTTTTCATTAATTTTGTTCTCATCTAAACCATCATCTAATGCTGATTGAATCATTTCTTCATGATCATTGATAATTTCATTAATTTCTTCTGTACTAAAATTATACTTATTTAACTCTTTCTTTAAATTTTCTAAGAATATCTTCATGTTTTTTTCCTCCCTTATTTAAAATTTCATAAACGCCACCAATAAATTCATCCCAGTTATCTCTGAGTTTAAGATAGTAGTCAAAACCTTTTTTAGTAATTTTATAATATTTTCTTGGTGCGCCCCCTGAAGATTCTTGTAAATATGTTGTGAAGTAACCCTCTTTAGTTAGCCTTCTAAGAATTGGATAGATTGTATTTTCATTAACATCTAAGTGTTTAGATATGTTATTGATGATTAGATAACCATACATATCCTCTCCTGCCAACTCTGATAAAACACATAATTCAACAATTCCACGTTTAAATTGTGAGTTCATAATTCCCTCCTCTGAATAAATTATAACACAGTAGTGTGTTAAACACAATACCTAATTTTATTTTTTTAAAATATTTAAAATTATTTGTTTTAAATAAATCTTTTCATTTTTATTAAATGAAAAATTTGATATAATAAATCTAAAAGGAGAATAACTATAAAAAGTCAAGGTAATAATTAAAACCAAGACAAAAAAACCTATTTTTAGTATTATAGGTTAACATGTATGGATATAGTCCTCGCCAGATGAACTAATAAAGGCTTTAAATTAGTTGATCAATA
>JAIPGD010000048.1 GCA_021736305.1 Candidatus Izemoplasma sp. | reverse complement strand
AAAAAAAAGCAGGAGTTTTTGTTTCTTTAAAGAAATACGGGAATTTAAGAGGTTGTATTGGTACTACTGGCCCAACAACTAATTCAATTGCTGATGAGATTATCCAGAATGCTATTAGTGCAGGCTTGAGAGATCCAAGATTTCCATCAGTTGAAGAAGATGAGTTAGATAAATTATCAGTTAGTGTTGATGTATTAATGCCCCCTGAATCAATTGATAGTATTGAACAATTAGACACTAAGAAATATGGTGTGATAGTAAGACATAGAGGTAGAAGTGGTTTATTATTGCCTAATCTTGAAGGAATTGATACACCTCAAGAACAAGTTAATATTGCATTAAGAAAAGCAGGGATTTATCAAGATGCTGATTACGATTTAGAAAGATTTGAAGTGATTAGACACGAATAGGAGAAGAATACATGCAGATTAAGTTAGGGAAAAATAATCAACTTAAAAAAGATATTACAAAAAAAGTATTAAGAGATTTACCGTAATGGTTCTGGATAGAAGAAGCTACAAAGTTATAAATTAATAATGTTGTTAAATACCCATTTATAGCGGCTTAAATTGATAATAAACTTGTTGGATTTTCTTCTTTAAGAGAAGAAAAATAATATGTATTAGTTATGTATGTTTTATGTGTTTTAAATGATTATACATTATAACTGCTATGTTATAGTTTGTTCCATTCATACTCACTCCGAGATTGTTAATATAAACATAAAAATAAAACTTTATTATATAAATATATTATAGGTCATTCCAAAGAAAAAAGAAGTTAGTATAACACATGCTTTTTATGTGTCTACTAACTTCTTATCATTTCATATAACATATGTTTTTTTGTGTTTAATAACAACATAACATTTCACAAATTAACTTCCTTTTTTATATGTTTAAAAATATTCTTTAAAATTTACGTTTTTGCACAAAACCAGAAAATAATAAAACAACAATAAAAAAGAAAAAAATGAGTGGTAAATAAATATTGAATCTAATTAGATTTTCTTTATTGCCAAAAATAGTAATTAAATATTGACCATCGAAACTATTCGAATCAGTCAATGAGATATAGGAACTCCAAACGCCAATTAAAGAAATAAACTGAAGCATAGATATTAGATACAATATTCTGTTTTGACGGCTATTTGATCTTTCGGTATGACGCAAGTAATTTCTGCTTAAATAGTCTTTAAAATGACTAATATACTCCGTAGTGCCATTTAATGTATCGTCTATGTTCCAAAATTTCTCGATTTTTAGATAGACATTGATGTAATCAGACTCAAGGGCACGTTTAAAATTACTATGAAATAAAGATAAATATTGGACCTTTAGAATGATGTTATCAATCATTTTATTTAAGTTTTTTATTAAACGTATAGAATTATTTTTGGTCAACTCCCGGTTAACAATGTCCATAAGCTGATACATTTTTGTTGTGTACATCCAAAGATATTGCATTTGAAATTGGATGGGTAAAAATCGGTTTTGGTCTGATTGTTTCTGTAAAATAATAGTATGGAAACGGCCATTAAAACTATAAACTGTGCCGTCTTTTAAAATTATGGGTTTGCTATTATAATCTAATCTTTCTGCTATATGATTTAAATTCAGCATTTTCTCTACAATGTCTTTGCTTGGTTGTCCACCATCAAGTTTTGTTGCGAAATTAGTGATATTACCAGTATTTGTTTGAATAAATACGTCTTGTTCATTCAGTTCGTTAATTTTAAAAATTTCAGTGATAATTTCTTTAACTGTTATAATTGTATTATTTTCTATAACCTTTGCCCATTCACTGACAATTGAATCGTTAGTTTCTCGTACCATTAACTTTCTGATAACATTATATAAGTTGTATTTCTCCTGCTGTTTATTGTTTATTTGGATGATTTCATCTATATTATCCTTATCTGTCAGTATAGTGATTTTATATAATAAATTAAAACAATGCGTAAGATAATCATAGAGTAAAACAACATTTGTTTCCTGTTCATTAATTATATCAACCAGACAAATAGAATTATTGATATAAAAAGCTTTATTATTTAGACTGTCTTTTAAAATATCTAATTGTAATAAATTAGCTTTAATCGAAATAAACGATTGATAAGAGTTTCCTATATTTTTAAAATTTCTAAGCCATAAGGGTTCATCTGAATCAACATAATTATCGGGTATTGATTTTTTAATTGATGATGAATGGATTAATTTCATTATTTTAAGAGAATAAGAAATTGGTTGAATATTATAAAAAGTCATTTGATAAGAATTAGAGGTAGTATTTTCCATGTCTTTCAATGTATTCCTTTCTTAAAGGTTCTTTCCGGTAATCTAGTGTTAATTCAGTGTTTTTTGGGATTTTATTAAGCGAAATGATTCTTAATGGATTGTAAAGTAATTTTAAGTTTGGATCTCGGGAATGGTTAATATAACTATATTTTGTCCTTATAGCTCTAACTAATAACGTATCTTTGTCTAAAGCATTCCATTCGCCAAATAAAAAATCGTCATTTTTATCATAGAGTTGTTTTAGACGATCAAAAAAATCCCAAGACATTTTTTGCCCATCTAATTGGCATAAAATCTCTCCTTTGTTTATTATGGCATTAGAAAATAAGCCTTCACCATCAATGCCACTAGCTTGTATATAAGTGTTCTGGATGTTATTGATAATTGGATAATTTCTATTTTTCATATTTTTTTCAATGAAACTGAACGAATGTCAGTTTATTTGCGCCTCCTTATATAGATTATTTAAGTTTTATAAAAACCATAAAAATATTGTTTTCATATAAGTTTATACATATATTTCTTTCTGTTTTATTTTACCACAGAAAAAAACTTTAATTATCTCATTTTAAAAAATTATTTAAAAACCATATAAAAAGAACAATTTTTTAGGATTGTTCTTCTTATAAACTTATGATAATTATTCTTTAATTAGTGCATCGCCCTTAAATTCAAAAACGAATCCAAGTACTAAGATGATTAATTGGAAAACAATTCCAAAACCTATTTTAGCTGTCATTGCGCCTAAATCAACAAGTCCTTGAAGATCTGAATCGTTGAACACTTGTAGATATAGTACAACTAATAGTACCAAACCTAATCCTAAAACAGCAAGATTAGCAATTCTTTCGTATTCAGGTTTCATAAACATAACTACTGAACCAGCTAAAGCAATAACAAAGAAGATGATTATAAATACATCTGCACTTTTGTCAGGATTTAATTCTTCTAATTGAAATGCGTTATAAGAATAATCCGCTAGCCCCATTATATTACCTGTAATGAATGTGAATAAAAATCCAATTGCAAATAAAAATAACAAACCTACTTTAATAACTTTTAATAACATGTCTTTTTTCATTAGTTGATGCCTCCTTTAATTAATGGTGTTAATTTCAGAAATTAACACATTTGAGTCGATTATATCACCAAAAAAGAAACTTGTCATTAAGAAAAGCATAAAAACTTTGAAATTCAAAGTATTTTTTACCAACAGTAAAATGTTGTTAATTTTTGAGCTTAAAATTATTAAATATTTTTTTTGGTTTTTTAGTCATATGTGGCAATTTCCAAAGATTATGATATAATAATTTTATAGTTAAATATTTATTAAATGGAGATGATTATTTTGATAAAGACAAATGAACTAACAAAGTATTATAATAAGAATGCTCGAGGAATATTAGAGGTTTCTTTAGATATTAAAGAAGGAGAAATCTTTGGTTTTATCGGACCTAATGGTGCTGGGAAAAGCACAACTGTAAGAACACTATTAAATCTTATCTTTCCGACAAGTGGTAAAGCTAGTGTCATGGATTTAGATATTGTTAGTGATAGTGTAGAGATTAGAAATAATGTTGGTTATATCCCTAGTGAAATAAATTATTATGGTGAAATGACTGGCGAAGAGTTTTTACATTATGCAGCGTCTTTTTATGATTGTGACTATTTAGCAAAAATGAAAGATTTATCAAAAAGACTTGAATTAGATTTATCTCGAAAGATATCTGAGTTGTCTACAGGAAATAAAAAGAAATTAGCGATTGTCGAATCACTTCAACATTCACCTAAAATATTATTTTTAGATGAACCAACATCTGGATTAGATCCATTAATGCAAAATACTTTCTTTTCGATTATTGAAGAAGAGAAAAAACAAGGAACAACTATCTTTTATAGTTCACATATTTTAAGTGAAGTTCAAAGAATCTGTGATAGAGTAGCTATCATTAAAGAAGGCAGAATCATAAAAGTAGAAACTATTGAAGATATTATGAAAGCAAGAGCTAAAAAAGTTAGAGTTAAAACAGATAAAGATTTTATTCACGAAGATGAAGATATTGTTAATATTAAAAAAGAAAACGGATATGTTCAGTTTGTATATACAGGTAAAATTGAAAAGTTATTAAAATTATTACAAGATAAAAAAATTGAGGATTTAACTATAATAGAACCTTCTTTAGAAGAAGTCTTTATGCACTATTACCAAAAGGAGGATGTAAAATGAAAACATTAATTAAAGCTGAATTCAAACGAAATTATAAATCTTTAATTTTATGGACAGCGATTATCGCTGGGCTAGCTGGTTTAATGTTGTTTTTATTTCCTGCCTTTGAGAATTCTTTTGAAGATATGGAAGAATTTATTGATATCTATCCTCCTGAATTTTTAGAAGCCTTCGGAATGGGCGAAGGTGGCTTAGATATGACTGAGATTTATGGCTGGTTTGGAATCGAAGGATACTTGTTTGTTACTTTGATTGGTGGTAGTTATGCGGCTATTTTAGGTGGTTCAATTCTAAGTAAAGAAGAAGATGATAAAACTGTTGAATTTTTATTGTCAAAGCCAATTAGTAGAACCAAAGTATTATTTGGTAAAGTTATTGTTGTAGGAATCAATTTATTTATTCTTAATTTAGTGGTATCGATTGTGCTTTTAATTGCTTTTAGCATTTTTGCTAAATTAAATGTTGCCGTATGGTTACTTTATAGTTTTGCACCATTAATTCTTCAAGCAATATTTGCAAGTTTATCTTTATTAGTTAGTATATTTGTTACTAAATCTAGAAAGGTATTAAGTATTGCTTTAGGCTTAGTAATTGGTTTATATGTGGTTGATTTGATTTCTAAACTAACTGAAGAAGCTGAGTTTTTAAAATACATAACTCCATATGAATATGTAAATGCTCCAACTATTGTTAATGATCATATGATTAAACCACTTTATCTATTATTGTCAGTTTTAATAATTGGTATAGCGATTGTTTTTACTTGGAGACTTTATCTTAAAAAAGACATTAAAACATAAAACTTAATGAATAGAGAAGTAGCGAGTAAAATCGCTACTTTTTTTGTTTTGGTAGTGATAAATTCTTTACTTTTTCGTTATTTGTGATAAACTTAATTGTTAATGAAAAGGAAATGGATAAAATGAGAAATAAAAATATTATAAATGTAGGAGTTATTGCACATGTTGATGCAGGTAAATCAACTTTAGTTGATGCACTCTTACAACAAAGTAACATCTTTAGAGAAAATGAAACGGTTGTTGAACAAGTCATGGATAGTAATGATATCGAAAGAGAAAGAGGAATTACTATCTATTCGAAAAACTGTTCAATTGAACATAATGATACAAAAATTAATATTGTGGATACACCAGGTCATGCTGATTTTTCAAGTGAAGTTGAAAGAATCATGAATACAGTAGATACAGTTATTCTTTTAGTAGATAGTTCAGAAGGGCCAATGCCACAAACAAAAATAGTATTACAAAAATCTTTGCATTTAGGTTTGAAACCAATTGTATTTATCAATAAAATTGATAAAAAAGATGAGCGTGCAAAAGAAGTAGTTGATATGTGTTTTGATATGTTTGTTGAACTTGGCGCAACTGATGAACAATTGGATTTCCCAATTGTTTATGGAGTTGCAAAAGAAGGAATAGCTATTAGTGATATCGATGGAGAAAGTAAAAACTTAGATCCTTTGTTTGAAGTATTATTAAATCATGTAAAACCTTATCCTGATAACTCAGAAGAGCCACTTATTTTACAAGTATCAACACTTGGTTATGATGATTATTTAGGAAGATTAGGAACCGGTAGAATTACAAGAGGATTGGTTGAAGCAGGAAAAACTTACTCGTTAAGTAAGCGAGATAAATCAATTCAAACAGTAAAAATTAATAAATTATTTGTGAACGAAGGTTTATCAAAGGTTGAAACACCTATTGCTTATGCTGGAGATATAGTTACTTTTGCTGGAATTTCGCACATTTCAATTGGTGAAACATTATGTGATCAAGAACAGATTGAACCAATGCCAATGATTGAAATTGAAAAACCAACACTTTCGATGAATTTCTTAGTTAATGATTCACCTTTTGTAGGTAGAAGCGGTACTAAAGTTACAACAAGACAAATCCGTGCAAGATTAGCAAAAGAACTTGAAACTAATATTGGTTTAGAAGTTGAACCATTAGAAGATTCAGATGGATATAAAGTAAATGGTAGAGGTGAATTACATTTATCAATTTTACTAGAAAATATGCGTCGTGAAGGCTTTGAATTAAGTGTATCAAAACCTGAAGTAATCTATCGAGAAATAAATGGCGAAACACACGAAGCTTTTGAATACGCAATTGTAAACGTACCTGATGAATACGTAGGTCCAATCATAACTCAATTTAATCAACGAAAAGGAACAATGCTTGCGATGAGAAGCAGTAATAATCATACTATCATTGAATTCAGCATTCCAACGAGAGGCTTAATAGGATATCGTTCAGAATTTATTAATACAACACGTGGAGAAGGTACTCTAGAAAAATCGTTTGAAGCTTATAAACCTTATGCTGGAGATATTGAAAAACGTAGAAATGGTGTATTCATTGCCAAAGAACGTGGAAAAACTATGGCTTATAGTTTATTTCAATTATCCGAAAGAGGTAGAATGATTGTAGATCCAGCGGTTGAAGTTTATGCCGGAATGATAGTTGGGTTTAATTCTCGTAGCAATGATTTAGTGGTAAACCCATGTAAAAATAAAAAACTAACTAATGTTAGAGCTAGTGGTTCAGATGATGCAATTAAATTATTAGATCCACTTCATTATACTTTAGAAGAAGCATTAGAATTTATCGAAGAAGATGAATTAGTAGAAATTACTCCTACAGATATTCGTTTGCGGAAGAAAATATTAAATGAAAACGACCGTAAAAGAGATTATCGAGGAAAAAATTAATATAGCTAATGACCGAAAATTTTCGGTCATTTTTTTTGACGTCTTAAATGTTTTTGTCCTTCGTGATATAATAAAATTAATAAGTTATGAAAGGAGTTTTTATGAAAAAAATTGAATTAGATACTTTTTTAAAATTTAATCATTTAGGTAATTTACAAGCCTCACCAAAAGAAACTAAATTTGCTTTTATTGTTTCAAAAGCTAATTATGAAGATAACTTATATGAACATACGCTTTATTTAGGAGATAACAATAAGATTAATAAACTAAGAAAACTCAAGAAAAACAATCAATATGTATTCTTAGATGAAACCCGAATATTAATTAATTTGCAGAAAAATAAAGCTGAAGAAAAAAATCTTAAAGAAAATCATAAACAAAGCTATTATTTATATAACTTAGATACAAAGCAATTAGATTTAGCTTTTGAACTACCTTTTGTAGGTAGTTTAGTAAAAAGAATTAATGATCATGTCATACTTTTATCTGCTAATCTAAGTAAAGAAGACCATATATTATACGAAGGAACAAAAGAACAAAGAGAAACATATATCAAAGAACTAAAAGAAGCAAAATTATATGAAGATATTAATGAGTTACCTTATTATTTTAATGGCCAAGATTTTATAGCTAATAAAAACAATCAAATGTTTTTATACGATGTAGATTCAAAAACAATTAAACGTATTTTTGGAAAAGAGTTTAATTATGAGGAGTATACTCTATCTAAAGATAACCAAACAATATATTATTCAGGCAAAGAACAAGAAGAACTTAAAACATTCACTTCTAAGGTTTATGCATATAATATTGAAAATGATGAGCACCGAGTAATCTATGATAGAAAAGACTATAATATCGAAAAAATTATTGAAATTGATAATCAAGTAATAATCGCAGCCAAAGATATGGTTGATTATGGTATAAATCAAAATCCTGATTTTTTCATGATAAAAAATCATGAATTAGAATTATTAACAAAATATGGTTTATCTATAGGGAATTCAATAGGAACTGATTGTCGATTTTTAAATTCTGACAAATCATTTGTAAAAGCTAACAAATTTTATTTCATAACTACTATAGATGACCATAATGAGATTAAATCATTGGATTTAAATGGTACGGTTAAAACTGAATACGAAACCACAGGTAGTATTGATGGTTTTATCAAATTTAATGATAAAGCCATAATGATAGCTATGGAAAAACAAAAGCTTCAAGAAGTTTATGAGTATAGTTTTTCTCCAAAGAAAATTAAACAATTAACACGATTGAATTCTAGAGCGATATCAAAAAGTTATGTTGCTAAACCACAAACTATTGTAGTAAAAAAAGCAGATCATATTGTAAAAGGAAAAGTATTGTTGCCAGAAGATTATAATCCTAATAAAAAATATCCAGCTATTTTAGATATTCATGGAGGGCCTAAAGGCGTTTATGGTAATATCTATTATCATGAGATGCAATATTGGGTGAATGAAGGATATGTTGTATTCTTTGCTAATCCAAGAGGGTCTGATGGTAAGGGAGATAGGTTCGCTGATATACGCGGAAAATATGGAACAATTGATTATCAAGACTTAATGGACTTTACTGATAAAGTATTAAACACCTATTTGGCAATTGATGAAGAAAGAGTTTATGTTACTGGTGGATCTTATGGCGGATTTATGACTAATTGGATAGTAGGGCAAACAAACCGCTTTAGAGCAGCCGTAACGCAAAGATCAATATCTAATTGGATGTCTTTTTATGGAACTTCTGATATTGGTTATATTTTTGCTAGTGATCAAACTGATGGCCATCCATTAGAAGATATGGATAAGTTGTTTAATCAGTCGCCAATTAAATATGCTATGAATATTGAAACTCCACTTTTATTTATCCATGCAGATAAAGACTATCGTTGCCCAATAGAACAAGCCCAACAATTATACGCTATCTTAAAAGTTAATAATATAGAGACAAAAATGATTTGGGTAAAGGATGAAAATCATGAGTTATCACGTAGTGGAAAACCGCAAGCTAGAGTAAAAAGATTAAAGGAAATAATGAATTGGTTTGAAAACCATAAGTAAATAAATTTAAAGGAAATGACCTATGAAGATTCTTATTATGCAATTTTCTGGAACTGGAAACACATATACAATAGCAAAAATAATTCAAGATGGATTAATCAAAGAAGGGCATTATGTAGATTTATATCCAATTGAAAAAATCGCTGATTGTAATGAATTGATAAAAGAATATGATTTAGTAGGAATTGGTTATCCAATTTATGGATCTGATATACCTCAAATCATTTATAATATAATCAATAAGTTACAACCAGAAAACTCTAAAAAAGGCTTTATCTTTTGTACTCAGTTGATGTTTTCAGGGGATGGGGCAGCTTATGTTGCAAAGAAACTAGTTAAAAAGGGTTTTATTATTAGACAGTTAGCTCATTTTAATATGCCGAATAATATTACCGATTCTTTGGGTTTTATAGCAAACAAAACTAATTATGATAAATTATTAAAAAGAAAACAAAAACAAGTAGATAAGTTCGTGAAAGCAATCAATAAAGATAAACGGAAAATGAAAGGCAAAAATATTTTTTCAAACATATTAGGTTTAATTCAAAGGATTCCTTTTCAAAAATTTGAAAAGTCATTTTATGAACATGCAATTAAAATTGAGGATACATGTATATTATGTAAGAAATGCATTGATTTATGCCCTGTAGATAATTTTTCTATTAAAGACAACAAATTAATAGAGAATGATAAATGTATTTTATGTTACCGGTGTATAAACCATTGTCCCACAAAGTCTTTACATATCAGTAAAAAGAAACTAGTAAAAAAACCATATAAAGGTCCAGTTAAAAATTTTGATATTGATGATGTAAAAAAAATAAGAACACACCAAGAAGCAAAGAATAATTAATATATTTGAAAGCCAAGTAGTTTTACTTGGTTTTTAATTTACTTGTAAATTAAATAGAATAGTTAATCTTTGTTAAATAAGTATATCTATTATGACTATTTAAATTATGTGATATAATATGAAACAACTTTAAGAATATGAGGAATGAAATTGATGTTTGAAATTTTAATTTACATCATTGGTGGTTTCTTAGCAGGAGTAGCTACTGGCTTAGTTGGTTTGAGTGCAGCAACTATAATTGCGCCATTATTTGTGACAGTATTATTTATTAATCCGTATATTGCAATTGGTATCGCGCTTGCCAGTGATGTTTTGGCAAGCTCTTTAAGTGCTTTTCACTATATGAAAAATAAAAATATTGCGTTAAAGTCAGCTTCAGTAATGGCAATAAGCGTTGTTACATTCACTATTTTGGCAAGTTATTTATCTAGTAATGCTAAACCAGTTAACCTAGGAATAATGTTAAATGTATTTGTAGTTTTATTAGGTCTAAGATTTTTAATCTTTCCAGTAAAAGAAAATGTAAATTCTAAAATATTTAAATTTACTAAAAGCAAGTTTTTATTATCGGTTTTTTGGGGAGCTGTTATCGGGATTATCAGTGGATATTTTGGCGCAGGTGGAGGCTTAAGTATGCTGGCTATCTTAACTATTGTTTTGGGCTATGATTTAAAAACAGGTATTGGGACCTCAGTATTTATTATGGTGTTTACTGCTTTTGTAGGGGCTACAACTCATATAATTATTGGTGGAACAATTTGGATCGCTTTATTAATTACTGGTTTTGCAGCTTTAGTAGGAGCGAATTTAGCTTCAAAATATGCCAATAGAATAAATCATAAAATTTTAAATATTGTAATTGGATCATTATTAGTAGTGTTTGGAATTGTATTAATTATTCTTTATTTATTTTAAATATATATAACAACAAAGGGTGTCTAAGCATAAAGCTTAAACACCCTTTTTTATTTAAATTTCCCTTATTTTAAATCATTCATTGTAAGTTCGGAATCACTTAGAACGCTATTAATAAATGGGACAAAATAGCCAATATCCTCTATTGCATCTTCTTTTACTTCAGACTCGATTCTATTAGTAGAATAAAAATAATCAACCGAGTAGTTACCTGATAATGCATTTCCACTTAGTTCGATTTTAGTTTGAATTTCTATACCGTAATTTTCTTCTAAATCGTAACTGAAATCAACATCCCAATTAGTATCAATAGTAATTGTATTTGTTAAATACGATAACCACCAGTTTCATCAGAAGTGATTTTTTCATAGATAAATAATTTATTAACTTTATCATATATATATGTGTAACCAGTGGATATTTCTAATGAACATTCATTTACTGTACAAATAAAACCATAATCGATTAAAGTAGTGGTTAAGATATCTGTAGAAGACATGATTTCTTCCCAACTTGCATAAAGAACAATATTCTCATCAGGCATTTCGGAGAAAACATAGGGATTAGTCAGAGTTTCATCAATATACCAGCCATTAAATTCATATCCGTCTTTTACAGGATCAACTGGTGAAGAAATAAATGTACCAGGTAATGCTTCAACAGAACTTACTTGAGTTCCTCCATTGCTTATAAAAGAAATGGTAACTAGAGTTTGGGTTGTAGTAGTTGCTTC
>JAIPGD010000047.1 GCA_021736305.1 Candidatus Izemoplasma sp. | reverse complement strand
TTTGTCTGTATTTAAATGAAAGGTAGTAAAACCCTTCCTCTTCAATATCTACTTGATAAACAATTGTGTCATTACCACTTCTAAAACTATATCCTTCTATAGCATTTAGTAAACGATTTTCAGCATCATAAGCAGTCGCTGAAGGATCATTAATGCTAGTTAAACGTGTTGAAGGATTGCTTTTCGAGATGAACGATTCCGCTCCAATAGTGATTATGTTTTCTTCGCCCATAGATTGATTATCATAATTTGATAAATAATCTTCATAAGTTGGAATATTCTCAACGCCTGTAATAACAAGCGACTCAACTAAAAAATCTCCATTTTCATGAATGATTTCAATAGTATTTAATCCTTGTTCTAATTCGAATTGTAAAGGACGGCTATTTAAAGCTGTAGAATCATAAAGATAATTTAAATGGAAAAATGGAGTTTTTTCAGAATCAGGTAATATTTCATTACCGTATCTATCCCTACTAAAAGTTGTTTTCGAGAATCTCCAAAAAGTTGTTAATTCAATGTTTTTAGCTTCTTCATAAGGATATGCTCCATTAACTTTAATTGAGAAAGCATTGGGTAATATACTTGTTGAAATATCTCTTTGCTTAATAGCAATTTGATAAATTCCAGCTTGAGTTAAATTGAAACTCATTTCAACAGTTTGATTATCATCTATTCTAATTAAAGTACCTTCATTTCCATAATCATCACCTGATACATATTGTCCAATCATTTGATCTGCGCTAATTTCTTGATTAAAGTCATCAACAATAGAGCTATCCCATGTTTCTTTAACATGATTATAATAATCATCAAAAGCATCTGATGAAGTTATTTTCGACATTTCCATTGTCGGTTCTTTAACGCGGTTTCTATTTATTATTACAAAACTAAAAACCAACATAATTAATATGATTGAGACATATATTTTAGGTTTTTTTAGTAATTTTATGTATTTCATTTCTCACCTCGAAAAGCAATAAAGCTTGAAATAAATCAAGCTTTATTTATTTTTTTTACTCATATTCTTCTAATGCTGTATTAACAAATTCATTCATTTTTTCTTCCCATTGCGCAGCAAATACCTCTGGTGTTATTGTACCTTCATTGATTTTGGTCCAGTAATCGTTGTCATCATTACCAACCCATTCCCAAAACGCTTTATAACCTGGTAGCCATTTATCAACGTCAGGTTTTGAGTATTCAAATAAATCAACACTTTCTTGTACACCTTCAATATAAAACAATAAATCACTTGGAAGTCCATCCTCATCATACTTTATTCTATCCCATACATCTGGATCATCTGAAACAGGGAATCTATCAAGATATGTAATACCTTGGTCTTCCATTGCATCTAATCTAGTCATCCAGCCATCTTTTCCAAAAGACATAAACTTAGCTAACAAATACGCTTCATAGGGATAAGAAGTTTGTGAAGATACGACAGTATAATCTAATATTGTTGGAGGAAATTGTCCAGCATCTCCACCAGGATAAGGCCAAAAGCCTATTTCATGGCCAAAATTCTCGTACATATAATCAACATACCATAATTCCCAAGAACCTTGAATACTCATAGCAATATATCCTTGTAAAAACACTGATCCTTCTCCATAAACTGCTAATTCATCTTCAGATAAAGTTCCATAATCAATAACAACATCTTGAGCCCATAAATCTAATTTAGCTTCATAAGCATCAATCCAAGCTTGAGATGTAAAATTGAATTGTTCTCCATCCCATGTATTGTATCCAATATCCGCAAAATCTTGAGTAGGCCAAATTATTTCAAAATCTAAATCGCCTGTATAATGTACAGGTTCTATTCCATAAATATAGTCATCAATCCCTGCTTGTCTAAATTCAATTGCTAAATCAACAAATTCTTCATATGTCCAATCTTTATCAGGAATAGGTATGTTATACTCATCAAATAAAGTTAAATTCATAAAAATTCCCTTAATAAATTGAAATGATGGTAATGCATATCTTCTACCATTATAAACGGCTGTATCTTTAATATTTGGATAAACCAATTCAGTTTCAGGATCACTATCCCAAAATTGAGTTACATCATAAAGCATACCATTTGAATATCCAGTGGGAACATTGTCGATTACGAAAACATCAGGTAAAACGCCTGCAGCTTGTGCTTGTAATAAACTTTCTGTAAACGTGCCTCCTGTTCCAGCAATATCTGTTCTAATTCTAACAGTAATATTCGGATAAATTTCCATAAAAGCATCAGCCAATGCTTGATTAATTTCAGGGCTTCCCCAATCAGCATAAGTTAATGTTATTTCCTGATTAGTAACTGAGGTCAATGGTTCTGTTGTTTCAACTGTATTAGTATCATCCTCTGTTGTAGTTGTAGTAGTTATTTCGGTAGTTGTTTCGGTAGTTGTTTCAGTAGTTGATTCCACTAAAGTTGTCGATAATTCTTCACTACACCCAATTAATAGCATACCAAAAATAACTATCAAACTTAAAAGTAAGGTTTTTTTCATTAGTAGCACCTCTCTATTCATAAAAACTTAATGAGGGGGCATAGATTTCTATGCCCGATCTCATATTTAATGTTAAAAAATTAAGTTGTTGGTTGAACGTAGTCCCAACCTTCAATTAATAATGTTCCTGTTGCATCTTCTGTTTTTGAGAAGATAACAATTAAGTTTAGTCCATCTCTTTCTACTTCTGTAAATTCAGATAAATTAATTACTAGTTCTTGTGATGAACCTGTAGCTGTCACTTCAACTTCTTTTGCTAAGCCGCCACCTTCAATTTTAAATACATAAACTTGGTTAAGTTCGCCTGTAAACGTGAAAACAATACTTTCTTTTGTACCATCAAAATCTGCTATAGTACCTTGAAGATTATGATCCCACCAATTAGTAGGCGTTGGCCCATAAGTTAGTTCTAATCCAGCAACTGTTTCTGTAACTGTCATATCACCATAAGCTATCCATTGTGGTATTACATATTCCCAACCTTCAATTAATAATGTACCTGTTGCACCTACAGTTTTTGCAAAGATAACAATTAAGTTTAGTCCATCTCTTTCTGCTTCTGTAAATTCAGATAAATCAATTACTAGTTCTTGTAATGAACCTGTAGCTGTCACTTCAACTTCTTTTGAAATTCCGCCACCCTCAATTTTAAATGCATAAACTTGATCTAACTCACCTGTGAATGTAAAAACGATACTTTCTTTAGTTGCATCAAAATCAACTATAGTGCCTTGAAGATTATATTCCCACCAATTTGTAGGTATTGCACCATAAGTAAGTTCTAATCCATCAACTGTATCTGTAACAGTCATATCGCCATAAGCTATCCATTGAGGTATTAAATAGTCCCAACCTTCTACTAACAATGTGCCAGTTGCACCTACTGTTTTTACAAAGATTACTACTAAGTTTAATCCATCTCTTTCTGCTTCTGTAAATTCAGATAAGTCAATTACTAGTTCTTGTGAAGACCCTGTAGCTGTTACTTCAACTTCTTTTGAAATTCCGCCACCTTCAATTTTAAATGCATAAACTTGGTCTAACTCACCTGTGAATGTAAAAACGATACTTTCTTTAGTGCCATCAAATTCAGGAAGTGAACCTTGAAGATTATATTCCCACCAATTTGTAGGTATTGCACCATAAGTAAGTTCTAATCCATCAACTGTTTCTGTAACAGTCATATCACCATAAGCTGTCCAAGTTTCTTCTACTGGTACTTCTGGAGCAACATTATAGTTTTTAAAGAATAATACTGAACCAAATGTTACTGTTCCTGCAGTAGCACCATCTACTGCGCCTAGTTCAAAGTTTATTTGTCCTAGTGGATCGGTTCCATCATAAGTAAATGTAAATTCAAATGTTTGAATTTCGGTTGTTAATGATACAGTTTGTTCTTCTCTTACATTATAACCAGGAGTCATAATTTTGTAAACTATATCTCTTGCAACATCTGCTTTAGCAGAGAATACCATAGTATAGCTTTCGCCTTCAACTAATGCAATATCATTTTGGAATACTTGTACATCATAATTATTTGTACCAGTACTAGCTACATTTACAACTAACTCACCATCAACTTGAGTAATTGTTGATGCTTCATCATGAGACCAAACTCCCCATCCAATAACTTCTTCAAAGTCATTGTTAACGATTTCAACTGGAGTAGTTCCATCTGTCAATACAATATTATCTAAAGTAACAACTGCAGCAACTGAAGCAGCACTAATATTTCCAAGTTCGAAATCAAGTTTACCAGTTGTAGCAGTTCCATCATAAGTAAAGGTATATGTATAAGTATCCATAGTTGTAGTTAAATTAAATGTTTCTCTAAATTCACCATCAGCAATTAATACAAAACTCATATCTCTTGCAACAGATGCTTTTGCATCAAATGTTAAAGTATAAGTTGTTCCAGGTACTAAGGTTACACCATCTTGGAATATTTGGTTGTTCCAAAAATCTGTTCCAACATTTGTTACATCTGCAACTAATTCTCCATCAACAACTTCGATTGTCATAGCTGCGCCTGCGTCTGCATGAGCATATGAGCCCCATCCAATATTATCAAACTCACTATTAACAACTAATTCATCTTGTTCTAATTGTGATAATTCTACATCATCAATTGTAACAACACTAGCTACAAAGTTTGGTGTATTACCTAATAAGAATTCAAGCTTAGCATCAAGTGTATCTGCTTCTTCATAAGTAAATATAAAACTAAATGTAGTTGACGTTGAAGTTATATTAAATGTTTCTGAATATACAGCACCAACTGTAGCAATAATGTCTCTATCAGCTGTTGAACTTGCAGTAAATGAAAGTTTATATGTTTCGCCTTGAACTAAACTAATACCTCTTTGTTTAAGCATGAGGCCCCAAGGGTGTCCACCAACAGATGTAATATCGAATACAGCAGCTTCATTTACAACACTAGCTGTAGCTACTGCTCCATCCCATCCTGCTAAATAATGATACCATATTTCAGGATCAGTAATGTCAGTATTTTCAGAATCTTGTACTTCTGCAACAATTTCAGTTGTTGTAGTAAATGTTCCATCAACTATTTCTGTTGTTGGTGTAAATACTAACTCTACAACTGTAACTGTTCTAATAGCTGTTTCTACATTTCCAGCTTCATCTGAAACTGTATAAGTAACTGTATATTCCCCAGCTACAGATGTATCAACATCACTTACATAATTTGTTTCATCTAAAGTAATAATTCCATCAACAACATCAATTGCTGTAACTCCAGCTAATGGATCAAATGTTGCACCTAATTCAACAGTAGTATTCTCTACACCAGTTAAAACAGGTTTTTCTTCATCAGGATCTGGTGTTGATTCTTCAATAAGTACATCATCATAATATACTGTTGTTGTATAATTTTCTTCAGGAACAGTTACTTCACCCTCAATAGCTAGACCATGTTCAAATAATAATTGTCCTTCTAAAAGCGTTCCATCAGCTTCGGGTTGATTCATAGTGAACTTAAATTCATATGTATCCCATTCTGTCGTCAAATCAAATATTTCAATTTGAAATTCTTTATAATCTTCAAACCATGGAGCAGCACCAAGTAATTGTCCTACTTGAACTTTAATTGGACGTGCATCCAATGCTTTTGCTTTAAAGGTTACTAAATAAGTTTTTCCGTTTTCAAACTCAGCAACATTACTATCCAAACGTGGAAATGTAGCTGTCCACCCAGGTGTTGTAACTTCCATTGCGCCAACTGAGTTATCGCCTTCTTCAACCACATCAAATGTTCCTGCGCCGCCTTCGTTTAATCCTACTGTCCATACAGCTGCGCCTAGGCTAAAGTCACCATTGTGAATCATTTCATCGCCAAACAAACTTTCATCGACATAAACTGTGACTTCACTATATTGTTCAGACTTAAGTCCAGCACTATCCTCTATTGAATATTTAACTAAAAATTCTCCTGTTTTACTAGTATCTAATAATCCAGATTCTAATAAAGCTGTACTTGAAACAACGATTTGGTCCGAGATGTCACCATCAACATTATCAGTTGCTGTTACACCATCTAACGGATTATAAGTTGAATTCAATAATACTTGTTGGTCTTGAACTCCACTTAAAACAGGTGCTGTTGTATCTTCTGTAGTTGTTTCTTCTGTTGTTGTTGTTGCATCTGTTGTTGTTGCTTCTTCTGTTGTTGTTGCTTCTTCTGTTGTTGTTGCTTCTTCTGTTGTTGTTGCATCCGTTAATGTAATATCAGTTAAATCGCCATCACATGCGGCTAAACTAATAACAAACATTAACGCTAAAAATAAACCTAAAAACTTTTTCATTATTAACTTTCCTCCTTTTAATTTATATATATATTAATTCTTTTATAAAGCCCGTCTCTAACATCTTTGGCCAATTGGCCACTAATAATTGAATCATTAATTTCAATAGTTTCACCACCACCTATAAGTTCGATTTTATTCACATCATATTTTTGATATGTATTTTTTACCAAGTTTGTTATATATGTCACTTTAATCTCTTTTAAGAAATTAAAGTCAATGCGATTATTTTTGAAAAAAGATTTATGTAATTTTGGTTTAAAACTTAGTGATAATTCATTATTTTTATATTCAAAAGGCTTTCCACCCGTCATCATGTGTGTCCACATATTAACAGCTTCAACAGTTGAACCACTTAAACGTGCAAAGTATCCTTTTCCATGAATTGATGAATCAGGATTATTTGATGTTGCAATAAAACTCGAGTTTTCTAAAGTTGATCGTTTATAAACTTCAGGATCCATAAAACACACAAGATTTGTTTTTATTTCCTCATAAAACTCATCATAAAGTTCTGCCTTCAGCAAACCTAAAAGGTATTTATATGTCATATGCAAGAAATTACTTTCTCTTTCTAACCAACCTTTTGTAAATGCATGGATTCTTCCGATTTCATGAGATTCATGATTTAAACAATCACTTGTTTTATACATCTTAAGTTTTCTATCGTATAAACCAGATTCTTTAATTTTATTATACATCACCTTTAACTTTTTATAGTCAAAAGATGACTTCAACAAACGCGCAGGCGCTTCTAAAAACGGTGTCAATGTATATCTCTTATATGCAAGCGGTTTTACTAAAAGATATTTTTGGTGATATTTTAAATTACCAGAATCATCTTTATTCTCCTCATAATTAGTAACCTCATATCTTAAGAAGGTCGGCAATATGCCATCTTTTTCTTCGAATAATTTATTAATAGCTGTTTGAATATGATTTTTAAGACTAACAAAATATTTTTTTAATTCAGTGAAATCAACAGATTTTTTTTCGCCTGATAATCCAAATCTTAGAGAATCTCTATATGATTCTCTAATTATCACTCTTTCTGAATAATTATTATGTTGAGATAATCTAGAATATAATTCATAAATTTCAAGAGGTAACTCCATCTGTCCTTCTTGAATATAATCTAACATAAAGTCTACTATCCTTAATAGCTCAATACTTTCACTAACTCCTGAACCAAGCAAACCAGGCAAACCATTCATTGCATCATTCCATCCTGGTTTTTCAGCTTCCATTTCAACTCCGATACCATCAGGATCTAACAAAGAATGTTTATTTAATACTAAAACAAGTAGTTTTTCGAATAAATTAGATTTATACTTGCAATTATCAACTTTTACCCAATTTGATCCATAAGGATCCATATGCAATTTTTCAATTTTTTCTTGATCAAAGTGTATCAAACTTCCATATTGTCTTATTTTCCTAGCTTTATTTAAGACTATTTTTTCTGACTTTTTGTGAATAGAAATTGGAGAATCATAATAATAATACTTTTTTTGCTTGAAGAGTAAATCCTTCATCTTATCAGGATAAATACTTTGATAAGATTCAACTAAATCTAATACATAAGTAAAATGATCTATCCAAAAACCTTCACCAAATGATGCTTGTATAAATGGTTTAGAATGATCAATAATTTTAGCCAGATATTCTTTAACCGAAACACGACTTTCAATATCATTTACTTCTACAAAATTAACAATTGTTCCAGGAGTAAAAGGGTTTTTAAATAGTTCTTCCAATAATTTTTTAGAATTTACAAATAATTTATTTAAGAGTGATTCTTTATCAATATCATCCTTTAATTGATATAAAATTCCATTGATTGCTAAAGGATTGTAACCATCTAACTGAATCAAACTTGCAAAGTGCTGAATATTAAAATCTTCAACTTCTTTATTAATGAATGAATCCAAGCGTCTATTTTGGCAGACATCACGGAAATTACCATTGCCTTGAGAATAATATTCAGGTGCCAAACTAAAGAAATTATAATCTCTTTCTAAATCACCATGTCTTCTAGAATATAAATGATAAACAGTATTCCCGATTTTTTCTGGATAACCACCACGGATTAAGTTATCTAAATAATTTTGTTTGATATATTCATCAAAGATTGGAAAATCAGTATGAGTCTCTACGTCCTTGGTTAAATTATCTATAACTTCTACCGCTTCACTATACTTACTGTCAATGTATTGCTTATTCATAATGTTATTTGAGAAATCTTGTAAAATATCAAAATTCTTTGCATGGCCGCTTATAGCAAACCAAGAAGTTGTCTCATTAGATGGCAAACTCATTTTAATAGGTAAAAAGGCACAACCAAATTTATTTGTTGTTACTTGATTTTCATCAATTAAATCATTAATTGAATGATTAATAAAACGATTTGCTTTTGTTTTCGCTGAATTTTCACCAAAAATAATCGTAGGATCTACAATGGGTTTAATTAATTTTTGATTTTTTAGACCAATATAAAAGTTTCCAGATTCAAGTTGTTTTACTTCGCTCGAATCTCCAGTCGAAGCTCTTAAAGTGAAAAAAGCTAAATTTTTATCTAGATGTTTTACATCCGCCCAAGAAGCTAATAAATTTGAAGTTGTTTTAAAAGCATCATTTTGAATTCCAGAAGGCAAGATTTCAGCAATACCATCGAGCAACTCGACATCTATTGATTTAGTACTCTGGTTAATTAATTCAACTTTCCTTATTAACCCGCCTAAAGGTTCATTAACTAAGCCAAAATAAGTTACTTTAATTTTTAATTCAAGTTCTTTGATTGTTTGTTCAATAGAAAATGATGCAAAATCAATTGTCATCTTATGCGGATTGTTTGAATCGATATGAAATGGCTCATAGACTTTGTCATTAACTTTGATAAAAGTTCTAAACCCTGTAATGGGAGTAATTTCATATGCTTTATTTGCAGGAGTAAATGCCATAATAGGATGATTTTTATCTTGAATTCCGTACCCACTAATCCCTTGTCCTCTATTAGTATAAAAAACCCATAATGGAATTCCCATTTTACCAGCAATACCTGGCAAGAAATTAGCGAATGGGCTTTGTTGATTGTAATCTAAAACAGTAAATTTTTTATTTTCAAAAGAATAATTATTCATACTCGTCTCCTTCAATGATTATAGTTGAAATACTTCTTGGTTGTATATTAAAAGAATGTTTGCTTTTTAAATGAATATTTATTACTTCAGATTTCTCCGTCTCATTTTGGACAACAACAACTAATTCTCCATTTGGATTTCTAAAAGCAACATTAGTAAGTTTAGATGAATCTATACTTGATTTAATTCTATAAGCTCCTTCATCAATAAAACGACTAAAATGTCCGATAATATAAAATGAACTATTATAAATTATCTCATTATTATTTCTATCATAAATAATGGGGGCATCACAGAAATTACCAACATGATTGGGTCCGCCTTCTTCATTCAGCATTAAATTCCACTCAATATAACCTTCAGAGTAATTTGAAAAATCTCCAACCATATTTCTTGCATATCTTTCACCAGTTTCAAATTGATGTAAATGAACTCCGCCTTCAATCGTTCCCTCAGTGAAAAGCAAATGTTTATCTGGATTTAGCTCATGAACCTTCTTTAAATTTTCAAAATGTTCAGACACATACCAATGATATGCAACTCCCCAAATATATCGACTTGCTTCTTTATCATTATAAGCTACTTTTGCTCTATCAAGCATCAAATCACGATTATGATCCCAAATTAATAGCTTCGTATTTTTAAAAGCGCTTTCAATTAATTTCGGTCCTAAATAATTTTTAACAAAATCCTTTTCCTCTTCTGCAGAATAAAGGCACGAATCCCAAACCTGTTTAGCTGCAGGTTCGTTTTGAACAGTTAAAGCGAAAATAGAAATTCCATGTTTTTTATAATTTTCTAAAAACTTAATAAAATAGGTTGCCCAAACATCTTTATATTCCTCTAATAAATGACCTCCATGGTTCATATCTTTGTTGGATTTCATCCAAGCTGGAGGACTCCAAGGTGAAGCAAGAATTTGTATGTTATCTTGACGAATTTTTTCAGCTTCAAGAATCATTGGTATTACATATTCTAAATCTCTATCAATATTGAATGATGATAATGATTTGTCATTTTCTTCTACATAAGTATAATTACCTAAAGAAAAATCACAACTATTAATTGAAACTCGGCCCAAGTTATATCTTAAACCATTATTCTTACTAAAATAAGCAGATAAGACTTCCTTTTGTTTAGATTCAGGCATTTGATAAAACGTATATGCTGCAGCTTCAGTAAATGCACCGCCAAATCCTAATATTTTTTGGTAAGTTATATTAGGGTCAACTCTCAAATCAAGTCCCTTATTAGTATTCGCTTGTTTTACTAAACGCAAAAAATCTTTATTATATTTAGATGATTGGTAATGTTTAATCATTTTACTCTCCAATACTTAAACGTTTTCGAAGACAGTATATCATAAATGATAGCGTTTTACTATAACGTTTTCGTAAAATTATATATTTTTTCATAGTCATCAATTATCACTGTAAATATATATCTAAAAATAGCCATTTATAATTTTGAATTTTTATAAAAAAAACTCATTATTACAATTCTTATTTTGATTAGATAATGAAAAAACTATATAAGCCTTAAAATTTACTATGATGCATAATATTTTACTTAATAGAATATTTTGTTATAATTAGTTTATAAAAAATATATATAGGAGGAAAATTAATGTCTATTTTAAAAGAAACAATCACTTTGTCAAATGGGGTAAAAATCCCAAAAGTTGGATTCGGAACCTGGCAAATAGAAAAGGGAAATCAAGCTTATGAATCTGCATCTCTTGCTTTGAAAAACGGATATATTCATATTGACTCAGCTAATGGGTACGGAAACGAAGAAAGTATCGGTAAAGCAATTAGAGATTCAAAAATACCAAGAGAGGACATCTTCGTAACCTCTAAACTTCCAGCTCATATAAAAAATTATGAAGAAGCAAAAGCTAGTTTTAATGAAACTTTAAACAACTTTGGATTTGATTATGTTGACCTTTATTTAATACATGCTCCATGGCCATGGGATAGTATTGGTAGTAAACACGATGAAGGTAATGTAGCGGCCTGGAAAGCTATGGAAGAATTATATAAAGAAAAGAAAATTAGAGCGATAGGTGTCTCAAATTTTTCACCTTCTGAAATTCAAAATATAATTGATAACTGTGAAATCACGCCTCATGTTAATCAAATAAACTTTTTTATTGGCCGAAAACAAGATGAAACATTAAACTACTGTAAAGAAAAAAACATTGTCATAGAAGCTTATAGTCCACTTTCAACTGGAAGAATTTTAAAAAATGAAGATATAAAAAGTATGGCAAAAAAATATAATGTAACACCCGCACAACTATCTATTCGCTACTGTATTGAAAAGAAAACAATTCCTTTACCTAAATCAACTCACGAGAATCGAATCATTGAAAATTCACAAGTTGATTTCAGCATTTCAAAAAATGATATTGAAACATTAGACAGATTAGAAAACACAGAAGGATAAAACAAAAAAAGGCTGTTAAGAATTTTTCTTAACAGCCTACATTTTTAGGTCTAATCTTTAATTAAATTAATAAAAACTTTAGCGATTTCGGGATCGAATTGTGTTCCAGAACATCTTTCAACCTCTTGAATCGCTTCCTCTTTTGTTAGTGATGCGCGATATGGTCTTGATAAGG